>DSDU01000210.1 GCA_011056835.1 Deltaproteobacteria bacterium | reverse complement strand
CCTCAGTCATGACGAGGTGGTCCTCCTGGACGAGGCGGTGTGATCCGTCGCTCGTGACTATCAACATAACAGGTTTATCCGTACCGGACCCTTTCCTCCTTACCTGTTGTGTCCTCAGCCCGCGTCCCCTCCCTCAGGATGCGGGCTGAACCCCTTTTTTAATGCAGCATTCACCAAGCTCATCGATATAACCTTTCCTCATCAAAATGACACCAAATGCTGGCATGAAAATTGATACACATAATGACATGCCATGACGTGTAATCACCGTGTTATGAATCAGGAGATGTTTTGCAGTGAATGATCATGACGCAAAAAGTGAATTATCATCCCAAAGAATGGGCTGAGAACAAGGAACTATTCATGCCAAATATCGACCAGCTCAGTGAACAGAAAAATTATGAAATATTTCGGCACATTGTCGAATTTATGCAGGATGCTACATTTGCAATAAACACCCGCAGGGAAATTATTGCATGGAACAAGGCAATGGAAAAAATGACGGGGATAAGAAAGGAAGAGATTATCGGAAGAAATTATGAGATATGTGCAATCGCATTGTATGGAAAGCCGCGCTATATGCTCATTGATCTGATTTTTACAGATGATGCGAATATAGAGTCATTATATACAAATGTACTAAAGGAAGGTGAGTCGATTTGCGGAGAATCATTTGCGGATGACGTTTATAACGACAAGGGGCGATATTTAATGGCAAAGGCATTCCCGATACGGGACATCGAAGGCCGAGTCATAGGAGCAATCGAATCTGTTCGGGATGTTACAGAATTGAAACAGACACAGACATCACTTGAGGAAAGTGAGGAAAAGCAGAGAAAGCTGATAGAAACATTGAGGGATGTCGTCTATACGATAGATCGTGACGGAAAATTGACGTATCTCAGTCAAGGATTCGAGGATATTACCGGATATACTCTTAATGATATCATTGGTCGTCACTTTACGGATTGTGTAACTCAAAGATTCCTTGATAGAGCGATACGACTTTTTAATACCATTGTCGGGACGGAGGAGACAACAGAAAATGAACTTGAGATTAGAGGAAACGACGGACAAATAATACCCGTCGAAGTACGCGGAGCACCGCTCTTCAACAGCGAAGGGAAGCTTATCGGAAGAATAGGGATTGCACGGGATATTTCTGAAAGAAAAGAAGCGGAAAAAAGTGTTCGGGAGAGTGAAAGACTCTACAGGACAATATTTGAAACAACCGGGACTGCTACCGTCATTATTGAAGATAATACTATAATATCGATCGTTAACACGGAGTTCGAAAGAATGTCCGGCTATTCAAGAGAAGAAATAGAGGGCAAGAAGAGTTGGAAGGATTTTGTTTATGAGGCCGATCTTGAATGGATGATGCAACAGCACAAAAAAAGAAGGCTGGAAAATCAATTGGCGCCGAGAAATTATGAGTTCAGTTTTTTGGACAGACACAGGTCGATAAAATATGTTTTATTGACCATTTCGATGATTCCGGGAACGGGGCGAAGTGTCGCTTCATTGCTGGATGTTACTGAAAGAAAACTGTCAGAGAAGCTCACAGGCAGTCAGCGTGATCTCGCTGCAAAGCTGAACAAACTGACAACCCTCGGCGACGTATTAAAAGCATGCGGAGAAACAGCAATTGGCATCTCTCAGATGGACTGCGGCGGGGTCTATCTCGTTAATGAAGAAACAGGCGGTATGGAGCTTATCTTCCACAAGGGATTATCAAAAGAATTTACAGAACAGGTGTTGTTCTGTCCCGAGAGTTCACATAATGTTCAACTAGTAAGAAAGGGATCGCCGTTATACTGTCGATATGAAGAATTGGATAGCACTATGAACTCTGTGAAGTCGGCTGAATGCATCAAATCAATTGCTGTTATCCCAATTCAGTATGAAGGCAGGGTGATTGCATGCCTCAATGTTGCATCACGAACCATGGAGGCAATACCAATGTTTGCGCGCACAGCCCTTGAATCGATAACATCACAGATGGGAGTCGCCATTGCCCGCGTCAAGGCTGAGGAGGCGCTCAAGAAAAGTGAAAAAATGTTCAGGACACTCGCGGAAAATTCACATGACACCATTATGAGATTCGATCGCCGGTGTCGACATATTTATGTGAGTCCCAAGGCTGAACAGGAGACAGGTATACCAATTGCTTCGTTTATGGGAAATACACACAGGGAACTTGGATTCCCCGAAGACCTGGTTGAAGTTTGGGAGCGGGCGATACAAACGGTATTCGAGACAAAACAGCCGAACAGAATAGAGTTTATGCTGCCGAGCAAAATATGGATAGACTGTTTACTGATGCCTGAAATTGATGAGGACGACAACGTTAAAGCCGTCATGACTACATCGCGTGATATTACGGAACATATTATCCGTGAGCAGAGATTGAAGGAAAATGAGGAACGGTATCGAGTGTTGATGGAACATGTTGCAGATGGGATTGCTCTCAGTGTACGGGGGAAAATAATTCTTGTTAATCGATCATTCTTAGAATTATTCGGTTTGTCAAAAAAAGGCCATGTTATCGGGAAGAATATGAGAGAACTTATCCGGGATGACTTTAAAGAAGAATTTATAAACAACATGGAAGGAATTGACAGCGAGAATGGCGCACAAGAAACACAAGAAATGTTTCAGACCGTCTGTATGGTCAGAGATGACCGTGAATTGTGGGTGGAGGGTTGTCACACTATGATCCAGTGGGGTGGACAACCTGCGATCATCACCACATTGAGGGATATTACTGAGAGAAAACATCAGGAGTGTCGGGAACAGGAAGAAAAAGATCGCTTGAAGCGGGAAAACCTGCAACTCAAGTCGTCAATAAAGGATCGATGGCGTCTCGGAGCAATCATTGGAAAGAGCCCCGTCATGCAGGAGGTGTATGAACTGATTCAGAGGGCGGGCGGTTCTGACATCAGTGTCATAATCTATGGGGAGTCAGGGACCGGAAAAGAGCTGGTGGCCAGGGCCATACATGATATGAGCAACAGAAAAGACGGAGAGTTTGTTCCGGTTAACTGTGGGGCCATTCCGGAGAATCTGTTGGAGAGCGAATTCTTCGGACATAAAAAGGGTGCCTTTACCGGGGCACATATTGATAAGCATGGCTATTTGGATTTAGCCGATGGGGGAAGTTTATTCCTTGACGAAATCGGTGAACTGGGCGTGAATATTCAAGTAAAACTCCTCAGGGCTCTTGAGGGTGGGGGCTACACGCCCATCGGCAGTGCACGTGTGCAACATTCGGATTTCCGAATCATCGCCGCAACAAACAGAGATCTTGTCGATCATGTCAGGCAGGGTGCGATGAGAGAAGATTTTTTCTATAGAATACATATTGTGCCGATTACCGTACCACCATTGCGGGAACGTCGAGAAGATATTCCACTCCTTATAGAGCACTTTCTTAAGATAAATGGTAACGGCAGTAAAGCGATTCAGCTTCCCGGCAAAATCATGGAGGCAATGTATTACTATGACTGGCCGGGGAATGTTCGGGAATTACAGAATGTACTTCACCGGTATATGACGATCAAAAGCCTTGATTTCATGTCCCCATCACCACCAAGATCATCATCTGTGACGGTTTATGCTGATAGCAAACATGACGAAAGTTGCACTAACTTGATTACGGCGCTGGAACGATATGAGAAAGCTCTTATTATGAAAACACTGGAAAAAAACAAATGGCACCGTATCAGAGCAGCGGAAGTTCTTGGAATTTCTCGGCACACCCTCTTTCGCAAAATGAAAAATTATGAAATCGTTTAACACCAAAATGGTGCACGAACGCAACATGACTGAAAACCTCGTTATTGCTGAAATTTGCGTCTTGCATGCCTTCCGCATGTAACATCATTGATCCATTCGCTTCCTTTGACCGTCGGGCACATTAACTCAAGTAGCATAAATTAGCCATATATAGTGGGCACTTAGAAATAATCTACCTGGATGGCACGTCATTTGCCTTATCCTTATCAGACACATCCGCAGTTTAAATCATGAAAAGAGAAACGAAACATCATGGAAATTCTAGTCGTTGAAGATGACATCTCCTTTTCGAAAGTCATTAAGGAGGCATTAAGCCTGTGGGGATACGGTGCCGAATTGGTCACGTCAGGAAATACTGCGCTGGAAAGAATGAGGGTTAAGCTGTTTGATGTGATACTGCTCGATATTTACCTGCGTGATTGTCTAGGATATCACTTGATACGGCACTTTAAGCGGATAAAACAGAAAGTCAATATTATAGCAATGACCGGGTATAATTCACGGGAATTGGAAAAAGAGGTACGGAGGCAGGGGATCATTTACTACATGATCAAGCCGTTTGACCTTGATCAGATTCAGGTAATCTTGGATCACATTGCTAATAAAAACTACAGACAGAATTGTTAACTATCGCTGCTTGCAGACTATCATACCGATCCGTATCGTATCAATTGTTGTACACTTTCACAACAGGGGAACAACGCGAAACCACCTTTCCGCATGGACACTATTTAATTGCATTGAAAGCGGAATACGTCATTCAATGAACAAGAAAAGATGTTACTCAATACGGCGAATGATACTGCAATTTTGGTCGGACACGACACGAAATCAGTCGGTATGACAGAACATCACCTTGCGTGAATAGTGTCAGACGATACCGGAATCATGGTGTACATAAAAATGAGTTTTCTCACTACAGATAATCGCCACGATTAAACTTGATCACTTCAACTGTAGACGTTACGGCTGCTCTATTAATGATATCCTTGAGGGCGTTGCCATCGGGTAATGAATCTAAAATCGGCATAACAGTGTTGACCCCCGCTTCCATCTGAGAAACCAGCATATTGAGATCTTTGAGGCTCGCCGACGGTTCACTCAACTGTTTTTGATATGTCTCAAGGGTATCAAGAAACCGTTCGACATGTTCGGCGTTCTGATGTTTATCGCGATCATCAGTCAATAAAAAATCTGTCTTAGATATTGATTGCATCGGTGGTGGTGAAGCGGTTTGCGATACATGGGAGGGATTCGAGTTTAACTGGTTCCGCAGAATGTCGTCAAAATTCTGCCCTGTGGTGTTCACTGATTTTGACGCTTTTTTGCTGTTGATGTTATTAAGTAGATCATATGGTGCTATTTTCATATTCCATCCTTTCGCGCAGTAGGCTTATGTGGATATTTTTACTACAGGCAAATTTTACTGCATAGGCAAAATTTGCAGGGCATTTTCGGTATTCCTGAAGAGACAAGCAGATGCTTATTCTTCTGCCGGAAAAGAAGAAGGGAGAAATAACACATGATATCATAATGTTATAAAAGTATTGCCTTCCACTGTCTCATATCGGCCAAAGGAACTGTTTTAACAATGATTCAAAAGAGCACGATGTTGAATGACAATGTTGCAGATACCATGCCATTGATAAAAAAAACAACCGGTATTGACAGCACGGCAGGGTGGCATGTATTTTGATTTAATGTTACCTGCAGGACAACATATCCTTCAGGTGTTATCGGATGAAAATACAGTGTGATGAACTACAGCGCTTGAATCGACTCAACGGCACAGCCGTGGGGGAATCAGGGAAAACGGTGACAGAGAGACACCCTGATGTAACAGGTAGTTTCAGCACTATTTTTAATGAACAAATGACTGTGATGAAAGGGTTTGAGATATCCTGCATCGGGCAAGAGATGCTCTTGAAATTGACGAAAATCGTTCGACGACACATCAATGATCATCTCCTCAGAATATTGATAAATCAATACGGACAGGACCGTATCGGTCATTTAATCAGTGAGTCGGCGTCACGTGGCGAGGTACCGGTAGTAACGAAAGGATGCGTTACATCAAAAGGAACAGAAAACAGAGCTTGTTCACGAGATTCAATTGAAACTATTATTACTGATGCGTCACAAAAGTATGATGTTGATGCCGACCTGATACGGGCCGTTATAAAAACGGAGAGCGATTTCAATCCGACGAGTATATCATCCAAAGGCGCAATGGGACTTATGCAACTCATGCCTGAAACAGCGAAAGATATGGGAGTCAAAAATGCCTTTGACCCCCTGGATAACATTATGGGAGGAACACGATATTTAAAAATGCTCCTCAATAGATATAGCGACGATGTTGATCTGGCATTATCTGCATATAACTGGGGTATGGGGAATGTCGAAAGGACCCCCGAGCGTATGCCGGAGGAGACAAAGTCGTACATCGTGAAAGTCAAGAAATTGTTTGCAGGATCCTTATCTCAACGTCAAACAGCTTGAGCACAATATGTGAGTCGTCCTTTTTTGTTGATTACATGAAGGTCATGTCGCAGATCATTCGCGTATGATGTCGGGACATCCTCATATCTTTGGATAAATCAGGATATAGGGAGAAAATAGCCTTGATATCTGATTGTTAATTTTCACCATGCAATGAGGAATATTTTTCAAGAGCGAAATGGCAATTTTTTCTTTGACATGTGATGAAAGGATTCATATAGTACCCACCATTATTTATATAACACCTCAGCATGCCGGAGGCGTTCGCTCGTTACAGCTGAAAACTGGAAATATAATTAATACAAAAAAATTGCGATAATCCATTGACAGGTGTGCAGAATCGGGAAGAAGTGATGAGAATGAAAGTTAGAAAAGCAAGAAATCTTAAATATGCAGGCGCCATACTGCTGCTCGCAGGAATAAAGGCGCTCGATGCCCTCTATCTTGTGTCCGGCAGAACCGACGGAAGGAAACGAGAGTCGGAAATAACCTTTCCGATCATGTACGCACTGAGTCAGACAAAACAAGACTTTAATCGATCGAATGTCCTGCGTGTCATGACATTAAATATCGCACATGGTAGAAAAAACGGACGTCATCAACTTCTCCGACGGACGGCCACCATAAAGTCTAACCTTGATGACGTTGCCGCCGTGATAAAACGACTGAATCCGGACCTTGTAGCACTTCAGGAGGCGGACGGACCGTCGGCATGGAGCGGTAGTTTTGATCATGTGCAGTACGTGGCGGAAAGAGCCGGTATTGCCTATTCAATCAGGGGAGAACATGTTAAACGTAAGAACACATCTTACGGAACAGCGTTACTTTCTGATTTTCCCACGAATACTTCCGTTTCCGTCACATTTCCCCCATCGCCGCCGACATTTTCAAAAGGATTTGTGATTTCAACGATTGCCGTGCCGGGATTGCCATCCATAGATGTTGTGTCGGTTCATCTGGATTTTTCGAGGAAGACAGTACGCGAACGGCAGGCTCAAGAACTTGTGGACCGCTTACGGAGAAGAAAAAACCCACAGATCGTTATGGGTGACTTTAATTGTGAGTGGACATCAAAAGAACAGACTCTGCGCTTATTGACGGATGATCTCAAACTGAAAGCGTATCATCCGGGCGCAAAGAATATGGTAACATTTCCAAAATCAAGTAAACGCCTTGACTGGGTGCTCGTATCACCTGAATTTGACTTTATTACACATGAAATCATCAGTGATACCATATCTGATCACCAAGGTGTCATTGCGGATGTGAAATTAAAAAATAATGACGGTACGTCTTCCTGATTCATTTTCGCGTTTGAGCGAGCCGGAAGACAAGCATATCAAACCGACAGAGTCGCAAGGGCACGTCGGGGAATTGCCTGAGGGGATCTTCCATATTAAAAGGCGGCATGCATCCCGTAAATGCTATGTGACCAACCATCCGACTATACCTGTTACCTGTGCCTTCAAATTTCTCATAAAAACAATCAATGTTTTACAGAATAGTGGTGTATGAATCAGAACCATCAGTGGGGTTTCTATGCTTTAAGAACGTTCATACTAACAGCGACGACAGGAATGACCTTGTGGAAACTATGATTGTATTTATCGCTGGAGTTATTTTCGGAGCTGCCGTTGTCTTTATTGTGTACGCTTTATGGAGGCGCGAGGCACATGAGCTTGCCAGGGAATTAGTGTCCGAAACGGAAGCGAGAAAGAGCAACGAAATAGAAGGAATTATCGAAACTGTTAAAAACTCCTTTGGAGCTCTTTCATTCGAGGCCTTGTCAAAAAATACCCGTGTTTTTTTAAGGCTTGCCGATAAGACGCTTTCGCTACAGACAAAAGCGGGGGAAAGGGAACTGGAGGGAAAGAAACAACTCATAGACCAGACCCTGATAATGATGAAGGAGGACCTTGCCGGAATTCAGAAGCTGGTAATCAATCTCGAGAAAGACAGAGAACAGAAATTCGGCGAGCTCACCCATCAGTTGAGAAGCGCCTCGGAAGAAACACGACGGCTTCATGAAACGGCGAGTAATCTACAGGCGGCACTAGCCAGTACGAAGGTTCGAGGGCAGTGGGGCGAGAGGATGGCGGAAGATGTTCTGAAACTTGCCGGATTCATTGAAGGTATAAACTATAGGAAACAAAAGGCGTTGGAAACGGCAGGATCAAGACCGGATTATACTTTTCTGCTTCCTCAGGATCTGAAAATCAACATGGATGTCAAATTCCCTCTTAATAATTATTTGAAATATCTTGAGGCAAACGGAGAGACTGACCGGGAGTCCCATAAGAACCGGTTCATGAAAGATGTCAAACAGAGAATCAGGGAGGTGACAACAAGAGACTACATCGATCCGAGTGATAATACCGTCGATTATGTCATTATTTTTATTCCGAATGAACAGGTGTATGCCTTTATCAACGAAAATGACCGGACAATCCTTGACGATGCATTGAAACAAAAGGTAATTCTCTGTTCTCCCATTACACTCTATGCGGTTCTGGCAGTTATCAGACAGGCCGTGGATAATTTCAACCTTGAAAAGACGGCGGCACAGATCATGTCGCTTCTGGGGACTTTCCAGAAACAGTGGGAGTCCTTTATTTCCACCATGGAAAGGATGGGGAGAAAGATCGAGGAGGCTCAAAAGGAATATAACTCTCTTGTTACAACCCGTCGGAAACAACTTGAACGTTCCCTCAGTCAGATTGAGGAGTTAAGAGGACGGCGGGCAGGCACTGAGACAACACAGGTTGAGGAAATGGGGAACAACGACAATCCATTGATGGCTGGTGCCGTAATGTCGGATGAACTAGGTAAAGAGGAAGTGGAGATTGGGAATTCTTAAAAAAGAAAATTGGAAAATTACCCATGTCTTGTCCTATTAAGTCTGCACTATTTCTTGTCGTCCTGAGCTTTGTTAAGCACATCCCTCTCCCATCGGCCCTGCAAGAAACGAAAAAGAATCAACCGGCACGGTAATGCTGCGACAGCGAGCTTCGAGGACACATGTTCTTACCGTAAGAAACGTGAAAGAATCTTGTCAAGATTCTCCCTATTATGGCCGATACATGGGTTATAAAGGCATGATACATTAGAAATGGATGAAGTGGGATGATATCTATCGGGGCTTTGGAGTTGTCCGAACTGCAAAAGATACGGGTGGCTTCGGCATACCTGTTTTCACTGGAAAATGCACAAGATGATTCATTTCTTGAGAATCTCAATCTGTCCACCATAAAAAGTGCATTCCGGGCCAAGGCCAAGCGATATCACCCTGATTACCACCCAGATGCAGGAACCGATGAAATTGAAAAGAGAAAAGAGCGGTTTGTGAGGGTGGAGGAGGCGTATCGCGTTTTACGTTCGTATGTCCCGGAGATCGATTCAACCCCTTGTGCAACCACCAAGCAGACGCCACGGATTATTGCCGTCGGTGGTGCAAAAGGGGGTATCGGCAAAAGTATATTCAGCGCGAATCTGGCTGTATACCTTGCCGGACTCGGGAAAAAAACAGTAGCTGTTGATCTCGATCTGGGCGGAGCAAACCTTCATCTGTACCTCGGCGAAACTTTTTTACAGTTCAATATTAATGACTTCTTGAATAAACGGGTGTCCAACCTCGAGGATGTCCTTATATCCAGTAAGTACGGTCCCTTATTGATCGGGGGTGACAGTTCCCAGTTAGGAACGTCGAACATCGGTTTTTCTAGGAAACTCAAGCTTGTGAGGGCGATAAAAGAAATGAATGCCGATTATGTCATCCTGGATCTTGGTGGTGATACATCATTCAATGTAATAGACTTCTTCCTTACAGCGGACCAGGGGATTGTTTTGACAACTTGCGATCCCGCATCATATCTTGAAGCGTATAATTTCATAAAGGTTGCCCTTTTCAGAAAATTAAGCAGGCTTTTCGGGACCGAATCAGAATTGAGAAAAGAGAGGGATGTCCTGCTGGAAAAGCTTATCGAGGAGTTTACGCAGTCGCCGAGTGATTCAAGATTCAAGGTGGTTAATGAATTGATGACGGAAGTGGGAGAGAAACATCATCACCAATTCAATCTTCTCCGGGAGGTCGTTAGCTGTTTTAGCCCGTCGCTGCTGGTCAACAGGGTCGGCAGTCGATGCAATGTGCCACAGGTAGTTAAACGGCTGCAGGATGTATCAAGAAAAATGCTTTCGATAAATCTCAATTATCTTGGTTCTCTTCCTCAGCAAACCGAGATCGAGGTCAGCGCCAGGAATCTGACTCCCATGATAAAATCCCACCCCGGCAGTATGTTTGCACAAAGCATGCAAAACGTTGCTAAAAGCCTGATAATGAATTGAATGTCGTTGGTCGTTTGACTACATGATGAGTACATGGGAAGTCATCTTGGGGGATGATCGCTGCAAAGGTAAGCTGGAAGCAGTTTCTTCCCCCTTTGTCTGTGGCTCTTGGCCCCCGGTCCATACCTTATATCGGGGTCCTGAAACCTGCTTCGTGTCTTATGTTCCTTAAGTCCTAGATGTAATAGAGTTCGGGACCGAGAACCCTCATCCAGTTATCATTCAATATACCAAGGGCTTGTTTAATGGATGTCATGCCCATGATTATTACGGTTATTTCACCGGTACCGATACAAGGATAAATGTAGTCCACATTGATATTGGCATCCTTGAAAAGTCGCAACACCGCATTGAGTCCGCCCGGATGATGTGGCACCTCGCAGGCAATTACATCGCGTTCCTCTATATGATACCCTGCCGTTTTAAGAACATTAACAGCCTTGGCCGGGTCATTTGCAACAAAGTGAATATTACCGATATCGCCGTCGGTGGTGACGTACAACGCGATAATATTGATTCTATTTTCACCCAGCAAATCACTGACGACAGAAAGAGCCCCCGGCTCATTTTTAAGTGTAAGATCGATTTGCTTCACGGTTTTCATATGCTAAACTCCTTGTAATACATATTCGGCACCTGCATCCAGGCCCTTTTTATTCGATTTCATCAAAGTTGCTTTTTTCCCCTTCGTAATTTCGGCAAGTGCGTCCAATATTGATTCCATTGATGTCAACTGTGAGCCGCTTACAAAAGCTCCCAGCATAATCATGTTGCTGATCCGCTCATTGCGTAGCTTTCTGGCCATATCACCGGCGGGCACTTTAACGATGTGTATATCGTCACGGGAGACCTCCTTGGTAACAAGGCTGGAATTGATGAAGACGGTTCCTCCGTTGTTGATCATGCTTTCATATTTAATCAGTGACGGATTGCTCAGAATAACAGCGTAGTCCGGAGCCGATGCGACAGGTGAGAAAATTTCTTCATCGGAAACGGCCACCGTGCAGTTCGCCGTTCCCCCACGCATTTCAGCTCCGTAGGCGGGAAGATATGTTATGTGTTTACCGTCATTCATGACGGCCATGGCGAAGGCGTATCCCATCATAAGAACCCCTTGACCACCGAATCCTGCAAATACCGTTTTTTTCATAATGAATAAACCTTCTACGTCGTTTTCATAGGGGTGACTTGATCATCAGTCGATTTTTCCAGCCGTATCTTTGATGACTTTCAGTGGAAATGTCTTTATCATTTCATCATCAATCCACCTTGCAGCTTCAACCGGTGCCATCTTCCAGTTGACAGGACAGGGGGAAAGAATTTCTATAAGAGAAAATCCGAGACCTGCCATTTGAATTTTAAACGATTTCGTTATGGCTTTCTTGGTTTTTCTGATGCTCTTCGGGGAGTTGACGGTAGTCCTCTCTATATAAACGCTGCCCCTGGCGATTGCCAGCATTTCACTGAGGTCGATGGGTGCTGCATCCCGATCTTTGCGACGGCCCCCGGGTGTTGTTGTTGATTCCTGACCGAGGAGCGTCGTCGGTGCCATCTGACCGCCGGTCATGCCATAACAGGCGTTATTTATAAAGAATACGGAAATATTTTCTCCTCTGTTCGCTGCATGTATCGTCTCAGCTGTTCCGATGGCGGCTATATCGCCGTCTCCCTGGTAGCTGAAGATTATATGGTCCGGAAGCACCCGCTTCAGTCCCGTGGCAACTGCGGCGCCGCGACCGTGCGGTGCTTCACCCATATCCACATCGAGATAATCGTAAGCCAGGACGGCACAACCTGCAGGGGGAACGCCAATCGTTTTTTCTCCGATGTTCAACTCTTCGATGACTTCTGCAATCAAGCGATGAATTATACTGTGGCCGCACCCGGGACAATAGTGAAAAACTGCTTTTTTCAAATATCTCGGTCGTTGAAAAACCTTTTTCATTACGTTCTATTCCTCTTCAAGGTTTTGACGATGGTAAAGGGTGTTTATCATTTTAGCTATTTCATCGGGGGTGGATATGGTGCCTCCAGGACGGCCATAGAAATGAACATTACTTTTTCCTTCCAGCGAAAGCTTTACATCTTCAACCATCTGCCCCGTGTTCATTTCAAAAACAAGGAAATCCCTTATATGTCTACTAAGGTCTCGAAGGTCATTTTTCGGGTAAGGCCAGAGAGTAATCGGCCTGAAGAGTCCGACCTTTAATCCCATCTCTCTGACGCGCTTGACGGCACCCTTTGCAATTCTGGCCGCTGTTCCATAGGCGATAACGGCAAGATGAGCATCATCAGTCATGTATTTTTCAGCTTTCGGTATTTCACGAGTGATGGTTTCGTACTTTCTTTCGAGTTTCCAGTTAAGCTCTTCCTGCTTTGCCGGATTCAAGAGGAGCGATAGAATAATCCTGCTCGGTCTTCCCTCGGCACCGCCAAGTGTCCATGGTTTGTGCGGTAATAAAGAAACATCAATCGGTTCCGGAAATACAACCGGCTCCATCATCTGCCCCATCATGCCATCAGCCAGCATGAGGACGGGACTTCGATATTTGTCGGCGTATTCAAAGGCCGTTCGTGTCAGATCGGCGAGTTCCTGGCCGGAGTCCGGCGCGAGAACGATAGTTCGATAATCACCGTGTCCACCGCCCCTTGTTGCCTGAAAATAGTCACCTTGTGATGGGGCAATATTGCCGAGTCCCGGTCCGCCGCGCATCGTATTGACGATGACTGCGGGAAGCTCTTGTGCGGCCAGAAAGGATATGCCCTCCTGTTTTAAGCTGATTCCCGGACTCGATGAACTCGTCATGGCTCGAGCACCGGCCATCGAGGCGCCGATAACCATGTTTATCGCGGCAATTTCACTTTCAGCCTGAACAAACGTCCCATCCTCGATGTTATCCATGGATCGGGCCATATATTCGGTCAACTCATTCTGCGGTGTGATCGGATATCCCGCATAGAATCGGCAGCCTGCACGTATTGCCGCTTCCCCGATCACCTGAGTTCCTCTCAATAATACTTTTTCACTCACGATAGACCTCGATTGCAACATCCGGACAGACGAGCGCGCAGGTGGCGCATCCGGTGCATTCACGATTTTTGTCGTTGCCCCCGGTAAAGTGTGCGGGGTAATAGCCAAACTGATTGAGTTCATCAAATATTTCAATCAGCCCGTAGGGACACGCCGCAATGCACAGGTAACACCCTTTGCACAGCTCACTGTCGATTGTGATCATACCTTTTTTTCCTGCCATGACAGTTACCGCCTCATTCGGTCAGGCTGACTGAATTTCCTGACAAATTTTAGCAAAACGATGGAACACTATGACTATGTTTCATATTTGTCAAGTATTTTCACGCCCGATGGTTATAAAAAATAATGCGGAGTCGGCGAAATGATGGAAGTCGAATAATATAGTTAATGCGGGATGGTGAACGTTCAGTTGTCGGATTTTCATAGAAACATCCACCAGTGCTGACATGAAGGAATGGATCGACGTATTTCGATGGACCGAGTATGTATGACAATTTATTTTATGCAGAAATCAGAGAATGAGGTTCAGAATTCCCCCTACAGCCATTGACGTTATAATCATGATTGCCGATGATTTGAAGAAATCCTTGAGCCCCAGTTCTTTGAGAAGAACGACAAAGGTGGCGATACACGGAAAAAACATAGTCAAAACAACGCTGCCGATCACCATTTGCTTGGCGGTAAGCGGTAATAGCCCCAACATGCCGAGAGCGGCGTCTTTTCTGATAAAACCGATAATAATTCCGGTAATAGCCTCCTTGGGGAGGCCGAGGAGTCCCGTTATGACCGGTGCCGTAAAGCGCGCTATTGCGTCGAATACACCGAATACGAAAAGAATGTTGATAACCAGGACGGCCGCTAGAATGATCGGAACCGCCTCTATGAGAAAGTGACGTATCCGCATGACGAGCTTTTGAAAGATAGAATTCCATGGCGGGAGACGATAGGGAGGAATTTCGATCAGAAGCTCGGGACTCAGTCCCTTCAGGAAAAGGTTCAGTATGCTTCCAAGGATAATCCATACAAAAAACAGGGTAAGATATACGATAAGAACATATTGAAATCCGAATTTGCCGACAAGGCCGAAGATCATTGCCTGAGCCGATGCGCACGGTATGGCGATGCATACAAGTGTGGCCGCAATGAATCGTTCCCGTCTGCTTTCAAGAACTCGCGTGGACAATACTGCCGGAACATTGCATCCGAAACCGAGCAGGGTGGGAACAATAGCATAGCCGTGCAGTCCGAGACGGTGCATGGTCGTATCGAGGAGGATTGCCAGTCTCGGCAGGTAGCCGACATCTTCCAGAAGTCCGAGAACGAAATAAAAAGCAAAAATATACGGGAGCACCATGGCAAATGGAACATAGAGTCCGCTGCTCAGAAGACCGAACGATTCGACGAAATGGATTTTCCCTTCGATTAGCTTGCCGACGATAATATCATGAAGAAATCCGCCCCCGCCCATTACGCCGCTCAGTTTCATGAGAACAGGGGTCCAGAGGTTGTTGAAGATAGGATCGAATACATAATCTATCAGTGATTCACCCAGATAACGAATGGAGAGGAACGAAGCGGCAAGAATAACCGCTGCAATAAACCCTCCGTATCTCGGTTTCACGCTGGCATCTTCGAGTTGTTCATACCAGGTGTGATGCCGATGCGTTATGTGTTGAACCTGGTCAATTATGTTGCCGATTGCCGCCCATCGTTCATCGAGACTGCTCGGCAGATTATTTGGATATGTTGCATCGGGAATGCTTTTGACGAGTTCATTGATCCCCTGTCCAGTTCTTGCCGATATTGGGATTACCGGGACACCGAGAATGTCTCGGAGTTTGTCTACATCAATGGAAATACCCCGGTGTTTTGTGTCATCCCAGAGGTTAAGGGCGACAACAATCGGCTTTTTCTGTTCAAGTAATTGGAGTGTCAGATACAGGTTTCGTTCAAGGTTGGTGGCGTCGACCACATCGACAATCACGTCACCTGATGGAAACATTTCAGCAGCAACCTGTTCGGCTTCACAGGTCGGTTCAAGGGTGTACGTGCCGGGGACATCGATGACTTCTGCGGTCTCTCCGCTAACCTTCATGAAACCTTGGGTATAATTTACAGTTGTGCCGGGATAGTTTGAAGAAAGGACTCGTACGCCGGTTAATCGGGAAAAGAGAACACTTTTACCGACATTGGGATTGCCCATGAGTAAGATTTTCATTCTGATTTCCGTTCCACATCGACAAGAATCTTACTTGCCATACCAAATCCGAGTGCAATCTGAGATCGATTAACCTGAACGGTGACAGGTCCTTTGGAAAACATGGAACTTATTTTTGTTATTTTTTGACCGGGTATGATTCCGAGGGCTCCAAGACGATTTGTCAATGAGGCGCCTCCCAGGATTTCGCGTATTATACCATATTCATTTGCTTTAAGTTCAGTTAGAGTCCTAACCAGCATATCCTCTCTCTTCGCACTGAGGCACAGAATTTATAAAAACAGATTTACACATCTACTCGTCACAGAGCAGTATGTCAAGTATTTTGCAGTAATTCACCATATATCGTCATTATTGTTTGATCTTGCCGGATTGCTTCCAGACATGGTAATGTACATTTCACAACACATAATGTCGGTATCTGTTTTTGAATATCAAAACGGATTGTTCGATGAAAGGGTAATTTTCGTCTTTTGATAAACCGTGGCAGAGGAGGAGAAGTGAAGCTGGCAATATCTTCAACAGGACCTGAGTTGTCGAATCTGGTTGATCCGAGATTCGGAAGGTGTAGATATTACGTGATTGTTGATTCCAAAACAATGTCATTCTCGGCAATAGAGAATACAGGACAACACATGCAGTGAGTGACCCGTGGCACGGCTACCGGGAACCTTGTAGCCGGTCAGAAGGTCAACGGTGTGATTACCGGTCATATCGGACGAAAGTCAAAGGACATATTAAGAGGTGCCGGAATAAAAGTATATCTCGGTGCAACCGGTACCGTGGAGGCAGTTATCGCGCTTTTTAAAGAGGGAAAGCTGGAGAAAGCATAACAGGGTAAATGTGGCTTGTAACCCGGAATACGTGGATCGCGACAGTTGAAAACAAATCACGATCCACGATCGGCGACGCAGTGCCTTTATTTGAATGAGTGTTCCGGGCCCGGGAAAACTCCGCTTTTAACCTCATCGATGTATTGAGATATAGCCTCTTTCATGTTTACATTGAGATTGGCGTACTTTTTCACAAACTTGGGTATGAACTTATCGAACATTCCGAGCATGTCGTTAACCACAAGAACCTGACCATCACAATCAACACCGCCTCCGATTCCTATCGTGACTATTTCCAGTGATTCCGTAATTTCTGCAGCCAGTTTAGATGGGACACATTCAAGAACGACTGAGAAAGCCCCCGCTTCTTCGAGAATTTTCGCGTCTTCTTTTATTCTTACAGCCGCAGCGTCATCCTTACCCTGAACCCTGTATCCGCCCAACTGATGAACCGACTGAGGCGTCAGTCCAAGATGCGCCACGACAGGAATCCCCGCAGAAGCAATCTTTGCGACGACATCGGCCACTTCTCTTCCCCCTTCTAATTTAACGCCGTGGGCGCCTGCTTCCTGCATAAGACGGCCTGCGTTACGGACAGCTTCTTCCACCGATGCCTGATATGACATGAAAGGCATATCGCCGATTACCATAGCTCGGCTTGCACCTCGGGAGACGGCCCTGGTATGATGAACCATGTCTTCCATTGTCACGGGCAGCGTGCTGTCGTAACCCAGTACAACCATGCCCAGAGAATCACCGACTAGAATCATATCAATGCCCGCCTCATCCATGACCGCAGCTGTTGAATAATCATACGCCGTTAACATGGTAATCTTTTCACCTTTTTTCTTCATTTCGAGTATTGTGGCTTTTGTTATCTTGTTCATTTTGCCTTCTTTACTCATTAGTCATTCCTCCCATAAGTAACTGTTTAATGTTTTCCGCCCCATCAGATGACAGGGTTCCCTTTTTCAAAGCAATATCAACGGCAAGCAACCCCATTTCCTGATAAAACGAAAGAAGGTGGGGGAGTTTGTTCCGAAATGCTTCATGATGTTTCTGAACGGTTCCGACATCTCCTCGGGCTATGGGGCCGGTGAGAGCTTGAATTGTTCCGTGCAGGGGTATGTTTTTAATCGTTCCCATAACCAGCGGCCAGAATGCATTGATTGACTCCTCTCGAGACAGGCCGATCGACTGATATATTTCAACAACGATGTTAATGAGTGTAACGAGGTAATTTGATGCTATACACGCTGCTGCATGATACAGCGGCTTGTCTTCCTCTGTAATAAAAAAAGGAATGCCGCCGAGATCCTTGACGATCTGAAGACACCAGGCTTTGATTTCCTCCTGTGCCGTAATTCCGAATGAGCTCCCAGGGATGGTGTCAATGGCGCTGTCTATGGTGGCAAAGGTCTGGATCGGATGTATGCTTGCGACAAAGGCCCCTGAAGCTCGGGCGGATTCGAGAAGATCCAGCCCGCCTGCGCCGCTCATATGGACAACAATTTTATCGGGTCCGACTGCACCTTCCATGCTTATGGTGTCACAGACCGGTTTGATCGCATCGTCCGTCGTCGTGATAAAAATGCACGATGCCTTTGCTGCGGCTTGTGCCGGATTGGCGTGGGGTGTGCCACCGGAGTATTTCGCACCGGATGCTATCGACGCATCAGAGCGACCGGCAACGGCAACAACGGCATACCCGGCAGATTTGAGGAGATAGCCCACCGCTGTGCCGACTTTACCCATTCCGATGATGCTAATCTTTGTATGTTTATCATTCGATGTATGTAGCGCAGTCATAGTGGCAGACCTCCCGGTGAGGATATTGAATTGCTTCGATTCACTGCGGTAAGATTTTCAGTTATTTCAATGTTCGTTAACAAAAAAAGCCCTTCCGCATGAAAACGGAAAGGCCTTGAAATGCAGTAGTGCCTTTTGTAAGTAACGACCACTCCGTCTCAGTCCATGTAATTCGGATCCAAGCGGTTGCAGTGGACGTATCACACGACAAGAGGGTATGTCAAATAAATAAATTTATGGGATTCAGGCGCATATGGATATTCACACATTAGTTCTTGTCAAGGGCGGATGAGTCTTATATAGTCGGTCGTGCAACATGCAGGTATTTCATCGTGTTAAGGAGTATCGTGAAAAGACATGCAGGGAATTGATTTAATGGTATTCGACTTTGACGGCACACTGGTCCGTTCAGGAAAAGATCTTGCCGCATCGGTAAACCATACATTGAAGAAGTTGGGGTTGTCGGTTTTACCAGAAGATCACATTATCGGATACATAGGCGACGGGGTAAATAAGCTGATAGCACGATCTCTGGGAGGCGCGTTCCCGGGAAAATTCGATGAAGCATTATCAATATTCATGGACTATTATGAAGAGCATCTATTGGATACAACGGATCTATATCCTGGAGTCATTGAAGTATTGGAGCACTTTAAAAGTAAGAAAAAAGTTATTATTACGAATAAACTCTATACTTTTACTTTAAAGATGACAGACGAGCTGAATATAACGGGTTTCTTCGACGAAATAATTGGAATGGACAGCAGAGAATTTAACAAACCGGATGCTCGGCTTATACTTCCCATCATTAAAAAAACTCGTACGGAAGTACATCGAACGGTGGTTATCGGGGACGGCGACAATGATGTGCTGTTGGCAAAGAATGCGGGGACAATAAGTTGTGCATTATTAAACGGCCTGGGAAGCCGGGAGAAGTTGCTTGCATTACAACCTGATTATCAATGTGAGGATATCAGGATTCTTACAGAAGTATTTTTCTAGCATTATGTAACTTAGCGTGCAGGAAGTGCGAATGATTTACATTGGGTAATATGAGTTTCGGCCGACATTGTTCGTGATGTACTAAGCTGGTTACTGACAAATCAACGTTACCGATCCATGAAATGCGAAGAGACTGAGTATGATTAAGAAGTTTCGTGCAACGATAGCAAAGTACTCGATGGTATCCAGGGGAGACAGAGTCGGGGTTGCCGTATCCGGCGGGCCTGACTCAATCGCGCTTCTTCATGGCTTGCTGTCTCTTGTCGATGAATATTCGATGCGCCTTGTAATCATTCATTTGAATCACGGTCTGCGATCCCACGAGTCTGATAGTGAAGAAGCATTCGTTCACGATCAGGGACGTGCACTCGATATCCCGGTCATACGTAAAAAGATATCCGTACCGGATCTTTGTAGAAAGGACAAAGGTTCCGTGGAAGACATATGCCGGAGAGAGCGGTATCGCTTTTTTGAGGAGGCGGCGGATTTCCATAAATTGGACAAAATTGCTCTTGGACATACTAAAAACGACCAGGCCGAGACTGTTATTATGAAAATTCTGCGTGGAAGCGGGAGTGGGGGATTAAAGGGGATGTTTCCCGTGCGGGATGGCATATACATACGACCGCTTATTGAGCTTTCGAGGAAAGCCATTGAGAGCTTTCTTGAATCGAAAGGGTTGATGTACGTTACCGATAGCTCAAACAGGGATATATTATATTTGAGAAACAGAATACGACATCATCTCATCCCTGATCTTGAAAACAACTATAACCCGAAAATCGTGGACAGCCTCAGTCATTTATCGGGGATACTGAGAAGAGAAAATGATTTTATCGAGAAGGCGGCGGATAAATATTTCACCCGGTGGAAGTGTAACGTGGAAAGTAATGAAGTAGAGATAGATATCCGGAAATTTCAGATTCTACACTCGGCATTGCAGTTCAGAATTGTGAAAAGACTTCTGAAAAACGGGGCTCAGCCCGCAAAAGAAATAGGATATGTTCATGTACAGGCCGTTATTGACCTGATTTTCGGAAGCAAGCCGAATGCCCGTATCGACCTTCCGGACGGCATAACCGTGTATAGAGAATATGATCGTTTTACAATCTATAGGGGCCAACATAATTTCATATCAGAGAAGACATCTCCTGATTGCAGAAAAAAAATATGTTACCGGAATGACAAACAGGGTGTAAATGATTATATTTATGAGGTATCCGTGCCCGGACTGGTCCATATCAGCGAAACAGGACGTGGAATGAAATTTGATTATGTAGCTGCCGACCAGGTTGATTACAATTCAGGCACGATAGCATATATAGATTTACGAGGGGTGACGCCGCCCCTTGTCGTGCGAAATTTCAGAGCGGGTGATACAATTCAGCCCTTGGGAATGACCGGAACAAAAAAATTGAAATCGATATTCATCGATGCAAAAGTGCCGAAGCGAGACAGGGGTTTGATCCCGCTTCTTGTTGACGCTTCGTCCGTTATCTGGATACCGGGACTTCGGTTGCATGACAGAGTCAAGGTGGCGGATACAACAGGCACAGTAATAAGAGTAGAAATGATTTGATAATCCGTACCGATTGTTATACAGAAATGCAAGCATTAGATTTTAATCGAAATGTCTGATAGTTAATGGCTGTGAGGCATCTCGGAGAACTAAGATAAAGGAGCATAAAGCGTGAGTCCTGTTCACAAAAACATAGCCCTCTGGCTTATTATCAGTTTGGTCATAATTCTTCTCTTCCATATGTTTAATCAGCCGCAAAAGATTGGTCAGGAAATCATATTCAGCGACTTGGTCGGTTATATCGATAGAGGGCAGGTTGAGGAAGTCACGATTAAAGGCGAAAATATCGAAGGAAAATTAATTGACGGAAGGGTATTCAAGACATATGCCCCGAAGGACTCCGGTATCATTGCACTCTTAAAAGAAAAAGGCGTGAGAATTGCCGCGAAGCCGGCTGAAGGTTCCTCGTGGTATATGACCATTCTCATATCGTGGTTTCCCATAATATTGCTTATAGGTGTATGGATTTTCTTCATGAGGCAGATGCAGTCTGGCGGCGGTAAGGCCATGTCGTTCGGCAAAAGCAGGGCGCGCCTCATGACGGATAAACAGTCGAAAGTGACCTTTGACGATGTGGCAGGCATTGACGAAGCAAAACAGGAACTTCAGGAGGTGGTTGAGTTTCTCAAGGATCCGAAGAAATTTACGAGACTGGGGGGGCGAATTCCCAAGGGCGTTCTCCTCGTCGGACCTCCCGGTACCGGAAAGACGCTTCTCGCACGGGCAATCGCTGGTGAAGCCGGTGTGCCGTTCTTGAGTATCAGCGGGTCCGACTTCGTTGAAATGTTTGTAGGCGTTGGTGCATCTCGAGTGAGGGATCTTTTTAATCAAGGCAAAAAGCACGCGCCATGCATCATCTTTATCGACGAACTCGACGCTGTTGGGAGACACCGTGGTGCTGGCCTAGGCGGCGGTCATGACGAACGCGAACAGACATTGAATCAGCTCCTCGTCGAAATGGACGGTTTTGAATCAAACGAAGGGGTGATAATCATGTCGGCAACGAACCGTCCCGATGTTCTCGACCCTGCATTGCTGCGTCCGGGGAGATTTGACCGTCAGGTCGTCGTTCCCCTTCCCGATATTAAGGGACGGGAAAAAATCTTCCATGTCCACGTCAATAATGTGCCCATTGATAAAAATGTCGATATGGCAGTTCTGGCGCGGGGAACGCCCGGTTTTTCAGGTGCTGATATAGAAAACCTGGTAAATGAAGCGGCACTGCGCGCAGCACGTTTTGATAAGACATCGGTCGAAATGAGCGATTTCGAGTACGCTAAAGATAAGGTGCTTATGGGGACCGAACGGAAGAGTATGGTTATCAGTGAACAGGAAAAACGGATTACGGCATATCACGAAGCGGGGCATGCGCTTATTGCCAAGCTGATACCGGGTACTGACCCACTCCACAAGGTTACCATCATCCCCAGGGGAAGGGCTCTTGGTCTTACCATGCAGTTGCCGACGGATGAAAAACACACTTATCCCAAGCAATATCTCCTCAATAATATCGCCATACTTCTCGGCGGCAGAGCGGCTGAAGAGCTTGTATTGCATGATTTTACCACAGGAGCCGGCAATGATATAGAGCGCGCCACGGAACTTGCGCGAAAAATGGTCTGTGAGTGGGGTATGAGTGATAACATGGGGCCACTGACGTATGGCAAAAAGGAAGAACAGATATTTCTGGGAAGAGAGTTTGCCACTCACAAGGACTACAGTGAAGAGACAGCCAAAAAGATTGATGTCGAAGTATCAACAATCGTTCGTGATGGCTATGAACGATCAAAAACGCTTCTCATGGAGAAGATTGAAATCCTCCACAAACTGGCACAAGAACTCCTCTCGAAGGAAGTATTGAATGCGGACGAGGTCGATGTTATCATGGGAATCAGTGAAGCCAACGCAATGTCCCGGGCAAATGAATCAGAATCGGGTTCAGCTGGTGCGGCCTCATGAAATACGTCGCGACTGACCGCCGGCTGATGTGATTCCTGAAAATCAATTCGTGAAATTTGATTCGTTCTTGCATATGTCGGCACGTGGGAATGAATTATTGGAGCGGAAGCGACGGGACATTACATCGAAGCACTCTTCGATATTGCACTATGCCGCAGCTCTTCTGAAAAGCAATCTGATTCGGGATGAGGGGCGGAGGCTGACATTTCTTTATTCGATAACGATCCACCCATTCAAAAAGACGACATGTGTCGATAAACAAAGCCGCACATCAGTGGTTGATGTGAGGACACAAAGGATCGTATTGTAGATCATAACTCGATATAAGCTCAAGATTACAATATCTTATATGTATATGTTGATGTATTGGTATAAGGGATGAACGCTGTGAGATATCTTGATTTAACATCACCTTCGGAAGCAATGGATGTATTGAAGGAAATCGGAGTCGATCCTTACGGAATACAGGCAATGGTGCCCAAGATGTGTACCCTTAATGTCGTTATCAGGGGAATAGAGTGTAAGGTGGCGAATATTATGAAACAGGAAATGTTGTCGATCGGCGGCGATGTTGCTGTTTCCCGTGGTACCGTTGCCTGTAGCATCGATAAGACTGATGCCGTCATTATCGGAACGAACAAACAGATGAGACGATTTGCTGAAAAAATTTCGCTTCAACCTTTTGGGTTACAAAGACTTTCGGAAAACCTGCAAACCGTGATGCGCAACATTGAGCGGCAAGACTTCATAATAAAAACTCCCGAAAGAACTTTAACGCTGGGAGGTCACACCGCTATAATGGGGATCCTCAACATGACACCGGATTCCTTTTCAGACGGCAGCAGATTTAATAATCTCAAAGAAGCCGTGGCCTGTGCAGAGCAGATGGAAGAGGATGGCGCGGATATTATCGATATCGGTGGAGAGTCTACGCGACCGGGAGCTGATCCCGTTGCGGAGGAAGAAGAACTGGCACGGGTTATTCCAATCATAAAGGAAGTGAAAAAGCGAGTAAGAATTCCAATATCGATCGATACGACGAAAGCTGAGGTTGCGCATCAAGCAATCAATGAAGGGGCTGAGATAGTTAATGACATCAGTGCGATGCAATTTGATGCGAGAATGTCCTCTGTGGTTGCCCGTGAAGGTGTTCCCATCGCGCTCATGCACATGAGGGGGATACCCAAAACAATGCAGGAGGGAGATATAGCCTATCGTTTATTCATGGATGATATTATTGATTTTCTACAAAATCGGATACACGTTGCTCGAACCGCCGGCATCCGTGAAGAAAATATTATAGTCGATCCCGGGTTCGGTTTTGGAAAGACAATGGGACATAATCTTCAACTGCTGAGACACTTGAATGAGCTGAAGGTTCTAGGCAGGCCGATTCTTGTCGGAACATCACGAAAAAAGTTCATCGGTTCCATCACAGGTGGTGAGCCGAGGGAGCGTCTTGGTGGTACGGCCGCCACAGTGGCGGCATCGATAATGAATGGGGCACGGATTGTACGAGTTCATGATGTGAAATTTATGAAAAACGTTGCCAGGATGACCGACGCAATCGTGCGAGTTCCGGGATGATTCACGCTATCGGTATTGATATTGTAGAAGTAGGTCGTATCGAAGATATTATTAATCGATGGGGTATTGCGTTCATCCAGAGGATCTATACCCAAGAAGAAATTGATTACTGCGCTTGCAAGGCGCGGACATCCATACATTTCGCCGCTCGTTTTGCAGCAAAAGAGGCCTTTATGAAATGTCTCGGAGATGATTTGCGCCATGGTGTTACAATGCGGCATATTGCAGTAGTGAATAACCGGAATGGAATACCGGTATTGAAGTTTCATCAGGGATTGGCGGATCGTCTTGCGAGTCGTGGCATAATGACGGCTCATATCAGTATTTCCCATACCGACAACTATGCAACCGCTATGGTGATTCTCGAAAAAACATAAAATCATAATTGATAATTTTTTTCTTGAATTCTTTGCAGGTTACTTGATAGATTCGCCCGCATTATGCTGAATGAACACACAATGGAACGCACTCTGTTATCATGTCGGACCGAGGATACCATCGAAATCGGTGCTGTTATCGGCCGAGCGCTGCAGAAAGGACAAGTCATAGCCCTGATCGGAGATCTAGGGTCGGGCAAGACCTGTATTACTCAGGGAATTGCACGGGGGCTTGACGTTCCGGATTCATATTACGTAACGAGTCCGACATTTACACTTATTAATGAGTATCCCGGCCGGATAACCCTCTATCATCTTGATGTATATCGGCTGTCCGGTTCTCAGGATCTCGGTGATATGGGATATGAAGAGTATTTTTACGGAGACGGTGTCATTGTAATAGAATGGGCAGAGAAAATTCTTGATGTGCTTCCCATGGGAAGCATAATCATATATATGACATATATTGATGAGTATCGTAGAGAGATTATCATTTCGGGTGCGGCAAATAGTGTGACAAAAATAGTAAAGGAGCTGGATAAAGGAGGTTTCCGGTAAATGGCTTTAATTGTTCAAAAGTATGGTGGTACCTCTGTGGCGAACATTGACAAATTACACAATGTGGCATCAAGGGTTGTTGCTGCCAAAGAGAAGGGCAACGAAGTTGTTGTCGTCCTTTCAGCGATGGCAGGCGAAACGGATCGGTTAATCCAGCTGGCGCTTAGCGCCAGTGATAATCCCATGGACCGTGAATATGATGCCCTGATATCAACAGGTGAACAGGTAACGGTTACGCTTCTCACGATGATACTGAATAAAATGGGATACAAGGCAAAATCCTTTTTGGGTCACCAGGTAAAAATATTGACGGACAAGGCACATACGAAGGCCAGGATAATCAGCATCGATACGGAAAAGACACTAGATGAGCTGAGAAAAGGCCATATCGTCGTGGTTGCCGGGTTCCAGGGTGCGGATCATGAAGGCAACATTACGACCCTAGGGAGAGGCGGGTCTGATACCAGTGCGGTGGCCATCGCGGCGGCACTCAAAGCTGACTATTGTGAGATATTTACCGATGTCAATGGTGTTTACACCACAGACCCAAACATCTATGATAAAGCCAAAAAGTTAAGAAAAATAAGTTATGAAGAAATGTTGGAACTGGCAAGCGCCGGTGCGAAGGTCCTCCAGCAGCGGTCTGTCGAGCTTGCAAAAATATATGAAGTACCTGTTTATGTGCGGTCATCTTTTACCAATGACGGGGGGACATTAGTGACGAAGGAGGATAAAGATATGGAAAAAGAAGTAGTTTCCGGTGTGACGTATGACAGAGATCAGGCTAAGATTACAGTGGTACATGTTCCGGACAAACCGGGGATTGCGGCACGCTTGTTTACACCTCTTTCAGATCAAAATATAGTCGTCGATATGATTATTCAAAATGCAAGCGTTGACGCTTTTACCGATCTGACGTTCACCGTCCCAAGGAAAGACATCAGGCAATGTCAGACAATACTGCATAAGGTGGCCGAAGAAATCGGGGCGGAGAGACTCGAATTTGATGAAAACATTTCAAAGGTGTCAATTGTCGGCGTTGGAATGAAAAGCCATGCCGGTGTTGCATCTCGAATGTTTGCTGCTCTGGCGAATGAAGGAATCAATATACTCATGATCAGTACTTCTGAGATAAAAATATCTTGTGTTATTGAGAGCAAGTACACAGAGCTTGCCGTCAGGGTCCTTCATGACGCATTCGGATTAGAACAGAAAATTTGATCATGGTGACCAGAAGAGAGAATCGGTTGATGGGCGCCGTCGTTCTCATCATCATAGCAATGACTATCTGTGGCGTGAAGTATGTTTCTCAATCACTGCAGAAGACTTGCGCCGTTCTATCGACTGAAGCACCGGATCGGAACCTGATCGTCGTTGAACTGGCAGGGGATACCGATAGAAGGGGGATTTATGTTTTAACGAAAGATGCAACCGTGTCGGATCTCTTATCGGATGCAGGCTTAAGAACCGATGAGTGTTGTAAAGAAGAATTGATGAAGGTGCTGCAAAACGGGGAAAAGGTTACTGTTGAGCGAGGGCAGGGTCATAGTTCAGCGATACGGTATGGTTTGATAAATGCGTCGAAACGATACGTGCTTGATATGGCCATGAACATCAACAGCGCCGAAGCGGATGATCTCGAACTCATTCCGGGACTAGGAAAGCGCAGTGCCCGGGATATCGTTTCCATGCGAAAGAGAATCGGGGGATTCAGATCGATTGAAGAATTAAAAAAGATACCGGCCATTCGTGGAAAGAAATACCAGGAGATAAAAAGACATTTCTTTTTCGAACCTTCGGTGTGAACTTTGAGGGGAGTATCTTTCGGCGTTGTTCCCGTCTTTTGGTGATATGTCGGAACAACCACTTAAAAGTTTGTTAAAATGGTTTATTCACGTCGCTGTTCTTGTTCTTTGTCGGTTCGCAAGGGAATACGTACACTTCAAGGTTTTCAGCGGTCCTTTCGTGTAAGATGCGCAGGCTGAACGATATGGGTCCGCTTTTTAAACAGGTTTAGGAAAAAGACTTTTTCAATAGTTTCTTAGTGCTTGACATGGAAATAACGTGTATGATAGGAGTCGAAAAGTCGCACATAAGCAATGTCGGGGCGTGGCGCAGTCTGGAAGCGTATCTGAATGGGGTTCAGAGGGTCGGAGGTTCAAATCCTCTCGCCCCGACCAGTAAAAGTGGAAAACCGCTTGTATAGCGGTTTTTTTATTTTAGTCCATAAATTGATGTTGCTACTCTGTTGACAATTGTATATGGAGTTACTAAGATAATTCTGACTCAATCAAGGCGAGAGTGGCGGAACTGGAAGACGCACTGGACTTAGGATCCAGCCCGCTCTGTGCGGATAGGGGTTCGATTCCCCTCTCTCGCACCAGGCATACCTAATGGAGCAACGATGAAAATATAGAGAAGGAGACGTACGGTGGGTGAATCAGCTGCTGGGGTTAAAATCGAAGACATCAGCCCTGTTAAGAAAAAAATATCCATGGAAATTCCTTGGACCGAAGTGAAGACGGCACTCGATAAAGCATACAAAACAATTAGCAGACGGGCAAAAGTCAAGGGGTTCAGACCAGGGAAAACACCGAGAAAGGTACTCGAATCATTT
>DSDU01000058.1 GCA_011056835.1 Deltaproteobacteria bacterium | reverse complement strand
ACAATGCTCGTTGCTACTAATGAGTCTCCCATCTGTTTTTTTAGAAGTTCAATACAACCGTTAAGTTTTCCTATATCCATGTTTTCCTCCTTTTTTCCCTTTGTTAGGGTTTTCTTAATTGATTTAAATTTTTGTTGCTTTCTTCCATGCCATTAACTTCTGTCTTGTTACTTCATCAGACTTTTGTTTTTCTTCTTCCTCTTCAGCCTTCAATCGTGCTTCTTCCTCTGCCTGTTTTCGGGCCTTTTCTTCCGCCGCCTTTCTAGCCTCGTCATCGGCCCTCCGTTTTTCTTCTTTCTCTTCAGCCTTCAATCGTGCTTCTTCCTCTGCCTGTTTTCGGGCCTTTTCTTCTGCCGCCTTTCTAGCCTCGTCATCGGCCCTCCGTTTTTCTTCTTTCTCTTCAGCCCTCAATCGTGCTTCTTCCTCTGCCTGTTTTCGGGCCTCATCCTCGGCCCTTCGCCGCGCCTCTTCATTAATCATTTCATGATCATCTTCAGCCTTATCTTCTATTTTAGTTGACGCGTCTGTAAGGATCTGACTTAATGTTCCTTCAATGTTTCCGTCTGTCATTTCACATTTGAATTTAATATCAAGTTCGGCGTTGCTCCATGACAGCATATCCAAGGCGGCTTCTCTTCCTTCCAGGCGCTCCGTGGTGGCCGACAGCAACCTGCCTTTATCGAAGTAGAGATATCCGTTCTTGTCATCTGAATTCACTCGGAGTGTACAGGTTGTGTTTTCCATCTCTATCAGATGGAGAAATGTTGATAAATTAATACTCTGCTTTGAATCCTTTGAGGGAGCTGCAGAAAGACCGTTGAAAATACTGTTTGCCAGGACTGTAATATCCATGGGCTTCTCAAGATATTGGAATCTTCCTATGGAATGAATATGACTTTCAATTTCCGGAGTTCCGAAGGCAGTCATGACAATGACCGGTATATCGGCATAATTCTGCGTCATATATGCAAGTAATTCGAACCCGTCCATTTTGGGCATTCTCAGGTCAGTTACGACAAGATCTATACGGTAAGCGTTAAGTATTTTAACAGCCTCTCTGCCGTTAAGTGCTGTCAGGACGGTGAAATCTTTCTTGTACATGCTCAACCCGTCAGTCAGACTCAGGAGAAATGGTTTTTCATCATCAACGATTAAAACGTATTTCGTACTTGATTTTTGGGACGTTTTGTTTTTAAACGAAAAAAGCCTCCGCCATGTCGATTCTACATTGTGTTGCTCTGTCATATCTTCCTTATGGCCCCCTCCGTTTTTTTTCTTAATATAAGCAAAATGAATGCCAACTATTTATAGTTTAATTTTATCAGTATGTTCAATATGATATCTCCGGTATGGTGTGAGGGCGCTTGATGCATAGTTCATTATGAACCATTCATTATGAACCAGTAGGTCATTTTTTATTACCTGACAGCAAAGTTGAATCGCTTGGCCTTCCTTTTTAGTGTCGAGAGAGATATGCCAAGAACCTTTGCTGATTTTGTATAGTTTCCTGAACATCGGTTGAGTACATATTGTATGTGGTTTTTCTCAATCTCCTCAAGAGTTTCCGTGCCGTTTGTTTTTGATGATGGCGCTGGATGATATGTGCAAACGCCGGAATTCAGAAGTTCGGAAGGTTTCAGTAATTGTCCCTTTTGTATGATGAGAGTTCTTTCTATGATATTTTTTAACTCACGCACATTGCCCGGCCAGTTATACGACGTTAGCTTGATTAATTCTGACTCAGGGAGTGATATTTGCCGATCCTTTGCCATTGTGCCGATAAAAAAATTACACAATCCGGGGATATCCTGCGGTCTCTCCCGCAATGGAGGAATGTGTATTCGTATGACGCTGAGACGAAAGTAAAGGTCGCTGCGAAAAGTTTTAGTCTTGATGGCGTCTTCAAGATCAGCATTGGATGCTGCGATGACGCGCACATTGATCGGCCTGATCGATTCTCCGCCTACCCTGCGAATTGCCTTGTCTTCAAGAACACCAAGGAGTTTCGACTGTAAATGAAGGGGCATCGTTCCTATTTCGTCAAGAAATAAGGTGCCTCCCTCTGCAAGCTCAAAAATTCCTTTCCGGGATGATACAGCCCCGGTAAAGGCCCCTTTTTCGTAACCGAACAGTTCCGATTCTATGAGATTTTCCGGCAGTGCGGCGCAGTTTATGCTTATAAAGGGGTTTTTATGAGCAAAGCTCTTGTAGTGAATCGATTTCGCTATGATACTTTTGCCTGTTCCCGTTTCACCGGTAATCAGCACGGGAGCGTTTTCTTCCGCTGCGAGATCGACAAGATTTCTGATTTCGGTGAGCCCTCCTTGGTCGCAAATGACTACCGTTTCGTTGCTCTCTTTATTGTCGCGATAATGCTGAACCTGCTCAATACGTTCCAGATCGATCGTTCTTAATGCCTGATCAATAGCAAGTTGTAATTCCTCAAGATCAAACGGTTTTGAGAGATAGTCATGGGCCCCGATCTTCAGTGCTTCGACGGCGTTTTCAAAGCTCGGGTAAGCGGTGATAAAGATGATTTTTGCATGCTCATTATGTTCCAGAATACGAGGGCAGAGCAACACACCTTCAGTATCGGGGAGTTTTTGATCGAGGAGAACAACGTCAAAACTGTTGTGAGAGCAGATATGCAGGCCGTCTCCACCTGAATGTGCCATCAAGATATTCACTTTCCCATCGGTGAAAAAATCTTTAACGGCGTCACAGAAGAGCCGGTCATCATCGATTATCAGAACATTTTTCTGTACATTACTTCTATCATTCCTCATAATGACCCTCGGGAAGCTTCATAGTTGCTCGTGTTCCCCTGTTTTTTATACTGTTTATTTCTATGGACCCGTTCATTTTTGTCAGCATTTTTTTTGTTATGGTCAGTCCCAGCCCGGTTCCGAAGGGCTTGGTCGTGTAAAAGGGCTTGAAGAGATTATCGCACACCTCTTTTGACATGCCGCATCCATTATCTTCTACGTGAATCCAGATCATGTCATCCCTCTTTTCCGATCCAATCTTTATAGTCGGATTCAGGCTTTCTTCCAGGGCATCTGAAGCATTTGTAACGAGATTAAGGATCGCGTGCTGCAGTGCCCTCGGATCTGCCAGTATCCATTGTGCGTCAGCGTTCGGAATTATCCTTAAATCAATACCCTTTTTCTGTAGATCTTCCGCCGTCAGTGATATGAAATTATTAAAAAAAGATGAAAGATTTATTTTCTGAATATTGGGATTATCAAACATGCCGAAGCTCTTCAGGGATTTAAGCAGATATTCGACTCGTGAAATTTCCTTCAGAATGCGATCGACATATTCTGTGATCGTATCCCTCGAACATGTGTCCAGCTTGGTCTTCAGAACGCTGAGTGCCATTTTGATGGAATTAATTGGATTGCCCAATTCGTGTCTGATCCCTGAAAAGATGTATTTTATATTATCCATGGTATTAATTTCTGCGGCAATTGATTCCAGCCGTGCCTTTTCGGTAATATCTCGTATCAGTATCCAGACGAAGGTATTGTGGATTATGTAAGCGGTGTAGCCCAGCAATTTGTCTTTATAGTGAAGGCTCTGCGAGATACCGAAATCCCCAGTGATCGACGACCGCTGTACGTCAGGGAGAAATAATAATTTATACTCAGAATAATTCATGGGTTTTGAATTCAGTTCGAGGATGCTGATTGCTGATTTATTTTGCAGGACAACGGATTCGTGTTCAATGTCGAGAAGAAGCAATCCCAGATCAATATTTTCCAGAATATCGATATAAATACATGTCCAGCCGGATGCATATGGATATGCGGAGCATGCTCTCAACAATGTTTCCTGGGTGTTATCTATCATTTATGGTTCCGCCGTCATCATATCTATGAGATTCATGGCAGAAATCATGATATCTTCTGCGGAAATAGTGCATCCATCTCCATTTTAATAACTGGTCTCAACACTGTGCCACAACGCAAAATGTATGCAATGGATACTATCAACAGTTAATATGGAAAGGTTGCTTTTATTAATGCATCATCGCACCTGTCATGGCGAAATTGATGGTCATCGTCTTCTGTCAAGGCAAACCTCATAACTGTTTGAATTTTCAACATAGAAAAGCCCAGCCGATGCAGCAATCTGTTCGACATGCACGAGTTGACTTCCGCACTTCACAATGCATGACGAGATGATACTGTCGGCCTGCCGGACCACACTAATTATCGGTTTAAAATGATATATCTTGAGAAAAATGTTTTTGTTGGTATTGCAGGATGTTTTGGGTAATCGTCATGGTTGCGTTTGGTTTTTTTTACAGTCGCTTGCTAAAGATCAGATTGAACCGTTTATAACCTGTTATTTTATGAAATCCACCGCAGAATACCCCGTCATGTGGATGGGGATGAATGCGGAGCGGGGTTAAGGGGGGATGCAATCCCCCTCATTTAAGTTTTTTAGATGCCCCGCCCTGTGGGCGGGGTAATTCACTTCTCCCAGCATAGTGGCGATCATCGAATCTCCCGAGTGTTTGATCCTGGCAATCGATTCGATGATCGGCATCCATGACGGCAGAGAAGGTGGCACTTCGGAACTTTCTTTGTAATCCTCATCAAGTTTTATCGTAAGATCGGTGAGTATTCTGTGGAAACAGGGATAGGTGTCAAGATCTCTCGCGGCCGCTGCTGTTATGCGGTCAAATTCTCTTTCTACCAGGCGTTCGGTATGGTCCATCCCGGATGAAATAAGAACCTCCCGTGTTCGATTAACCATCCTTTTTTCTGCGTTAAGCGCCGACGTAGATGATAGGCGCATTCCGTTCCGATGATTCTGCTGAAGGACATGACTGCCCGATGAAAGGGTTTTCGTGCGAAATAGAGTGTGATTGATAGAAGAACTATCCATACGAGAATTGAAAGAAAAGGGCTTTCCGTTATCTGCACTGTGCTTTCTAATGCCATACGTACCTCCATTCAGCTCTTTGCAAAGGTAATCAAGCTTCAAGGCTGATAAAGATGTTCTGTCGGCACGGCTTTCCGTCACTGGCATGCCGACGCGTTGACGGCAGATAAGTCATGATTTGTATGCCCTAACTGATAGTCAGGAAAACGAATAAACTCCCAAAAGATATGCGCTGGATTCATGTAATGAAATGAATGGATGCTGATGGGCTTATAAAATCCGGGGGCAGAGCGGCAATGACGACTGTCACACAGTCCATGTGAAATCTTTCACGTTGCCATTTGCAGTGAGGGGTAAATGTCGCACGCGCGGGGGGTGACATTTTCCTACAGCATAATTGCTCCGGCGACTTATGGGATATCCTACATGAAGTTGACAGGATCCACGTCTACTTTAATGGTTGCTTCCAGTTTTTTCGTTTCTGCCAAGATTTCCCGGGCCAGCTTCTGAAGTTCTCTTATATTATTCCCCATCAGAAGCATGTGCCAACGATATTTTCCTTTGATTCTTGCTATGGGAGCTTCGGCGGGACCCATAATGCGAATCTTATCTGTGGCACTTTCATTGTGAACAAGCTTTTGAGCAACAGCTTTCAGTGTTCGAGCGCAGTATTTAGCGGCATCCTTTTGCAGGCTCGATATTCGGAAATTTACCATCCGGGAGAAGGGAGGATAGCCGAAATAACGACGCTGGGCGATTTCATCGGAATAAAATCCCTGACAGTCATGATGGCACGCCCGTCGGATTGCGTAATGGTTCGGATTGAATGTCTGGACTATGACCTTTCCTGGAGTGTCGCCTCTTCCCCCCCGGCCGGATACCTGGGTTATCAATTGAAAGGTTCTCTCAGACGCTCTGAAATCGGGGATATTCAGGGATGTGTCAGCGGATAGTACCCCGACGAGGGTTACATTCGGGTAGTCATGACCTTTAGTGATCATCTGTGTGCCGATGAGGATATCGATGTGGCCGTGGTTTAGAGACATCAGGATTCGTCCATACGATCCTTTTCTTTGGGTTGTATCACTGTCCATGCGCTCAACACGGGCTTTCGGATAAAGATCTTTAATATGTGATTCGACTTTTTCCGTGCCGATTCCGTAGTTGCTGATCCGGTATCCCTTACATTGAGAGCACATGGGAGGGGCCTTGAGGGTGTGGTCGCAATAGTGACACCGGAGTACTTTTTCACTCATGTGATGGGTCATAGAGACTGAACAGTTCGGGCACTTAAAAATATAGCCGCAGTCATGACAGTAGAGAAATGTTGTGTAACCACGACGATTTAGAAAAAGAAGAGTCTGCTTGCCCGCCGCCAGGGCTTCCTGAATGGCCGCCTTCAGCGGCCGGGAAAGAATGGGGACCTTCCCTTTATTGTCTTTCTCTGTTTTCATGTCGATAACATCGATATGAGGGAGAGGACGGTCATCAACCCGCTTGGTGAGAGAGATATAGGTAAAATCTCTTTCAAGGGCGTTGAATGTTGTCTGAATTTCCGGAGTAGCGGAACCAAGAATGATTGCAGCGGCATTTAATTTTGCCTTGACGATTGCCAGATTGCGAGCGTTGTAAGTTATCCTATCGTCCTGCTTGTATGACGGATCATGTTCTTCATCGACAATAATGAGACGAAGGTTCCGGGTCGGAGCGAAAACAGCGGACCTGACGCCGATGACGATGCGGGCGTCACCTTTCATAATACGTCGCCACTCATCGAATTTCTCACTTTGGGATATGCCACTGTGGAGGATGGCTGTATCATTTTTATCAAAACGTTTTTTTACCCTGCTAAGCAGTTGTGGCGTGAGTGCAATCTCGGGTACGAGGAGGATGACACTTCCCCCGGACCGAAGAATCTCTTCTATGGCGCAAAAATATATCTCTGTTTTACCGCTTCCGGTAACACCGTGGAGAAGATACGGGGCATACCGACGAGATGTCAGTCCGCCCATAATTTCACTCAGCGCCGTTGCCTGTTCATCTGTCAGGGTTTTCGGCTTTTCATGAGCGCCGAGATCATATGTTTCATGGGGATTCCGATAGACTTCACGGGACTGCACGACGACAACCCCTTTTTTTTCAAGACGACGAATAACTGCCGATGCATATGTGATGTTCTCATTCAGGGAAGTAAGAGTCATGGTTCCCCGTTCCAGCAGGAGATCTGTGATCATTTGCTGTTTTCCCGTTAATCGCAGGTTTTGCCTGTGATTTCCCGTCAGGCTGACAATTTTTTCCGTTTTTCGCTTTACGTCGGGTTTTCTCAGTCGATCTTCCGTGGAGATGAGACCCAGCGCGGTCAGTTTCTTGATATCATCGTAGATATTAATCCTGTTAACTTCCTGCTGGAGTTTTTTGAGCGATATACCGACAGGATGACGTGTAAGCATGTCTGTAATCTCTCGCTGTCCTGACGACAGGGGGGCACGCTCGATGTGGTTATTTTCACGGGACAGGCAAATCCATCGATTGCTTTCGATGTCGATGCCGCCGGGAAGAATCGATCTGAGTGTTTTCCCCAGCGGATGGATGTAGTAGTCTGACACCCATTGATAAAATGTGAGATCCCTTTCGGAAAAGAGAGGCTCGACATCGAGAATGTCGATGATGTCTTTGATATCATCTCGATCTTTCTCGTCACACAGCTCTACGACATAACCGGTCATTCTCCGTTTCCCGAAGGGAACGAGGACACGCATTCCCACCGCTATATAGGGAATGAACCGGTCGGAAACAGAATAAGAGAAGACTTTGTCTGAGGGAATATTGAGAGCGATTCGAACATACATAGGAGTCAGTCTCGCGCGGTTATAAAATGTGCCAGCGGGATACATGAATTGCTGTCATCGGCTGTTTCGAAAAAGGAATTCGCTATGGGTTGGTTTATCGACACCTTTTGGAAGGTACGGGTAGTCAGAAGTTTGTCGTTTATGTAATAGTTTATCCGCGTTGGAAGCCGGAACCGCTGTTTAACCCGAGTGTAATCCAGGTAATCGACCCTGAGGGAGATGCATTCCCCTTCGACAGTGCCGATACCGATGAATTTGAGCGGGAACCCCTGTTTCTTGTCGATCCATAATGTGCCGCCTGGATTCTCAGTATCCCCAGTACCAATAGCGAAGGCAACTGTATCGTTTGCTCTGTCGAATACAACAATCCTCGTATCGAAGCCAAGATAATGAAGATTATCCATAGGACTGTCCACCGAATTATGGAAATAAATAAGAGGAAATAAAGTTTCTAACCGACGGATATTGACGTTCGATGATTCATGTATTTCGGCAAAGGCCTTTCTTCCGCTCTGAATAAGGATATCTTTGCCTGATGGTGTATATCGTTCCGATCGGAACGAACCGATTCCTTCAATGTTTATCTGCTCGGTTGTTTCCAGTTTTTCCTCATCGAACCGGTCATCAAATACGGTGGTGTTGAGGAGACCCTCGACCGTTAAGAGATGACGATTAACCGCTACCGTTTCTGGCAGAATCTGTTCTGATAATGGAGTGTATGCCGATGCGTGATATGCTGTGATGAATATGAATGCCAGAGTAACAATTCGTGCGCTTGAGGTCTTCATGGTTGATACGATACACGCTCTTTCTTTTTTTGGCGTTGCGATAAAATAACAGAACACCATGACTATTTCAAGATGAATGGATGGGAGGATATTATAATGATGTGTGACCCGCACCCGACCCGTTACTTTTCGGGCCTCGGTTACCTGTCTTCTCGTTGTATTACGGGTATATAGGTTAGAAGAGGGGAGCTCTTGGCAGGCATCATGCCAGAAGCCTTGGGGGAGATGACAATTGTGCCGGTAGGTGAGAAAATGAATTACTCTCCCCGCTGCTTTTCCAATTCTTCCTGTTTCTTTTTGCAGTTGATGCAGAGAGTTGTAACCGGTCTGGCCATTAACCTCTTTTCAGAGATTTTGCCACCACACATTTCACAGGTGCCAAAGGTGCCCTCATCGATTCTGCTCAAAGCCTCGTTAAGTTTTTTTAATAACTTCCGTTCCCGATCTCTGATTCTCAGCTCGAAATTTCTATCCGACTCGAGTGACGCTCTGTCGGTGATATCGGGAAGGTTGATATTATCGTCGGTCATTTCAGAGACTGTCTTTCCTGCATCACTGAGGAGCTGATCGATTCGCTGGCTCAGGAGTTGTTTAAAATATTCAAGTTGTTCGGGCTTCATCGGTGTCCAACCTTTTCTCTTATAGGACTTTTCTTCTTTGGTGTTGCCCCCATATATACAATGATATTTTTTTTGTAAAGAAAAATTTAGGTGCCGGTATACGCTTTTTTGATTTTGTCAATGATATTTGTTGTCGAGATTCCATTCAGGTAAGGCATGATAATTACCTTGCCTCCTGATTTTTTTACCGATTCTCCACCGATGATGTCTTCTTCCCCCCAGTCTCCACCTTTGACGAGGATATCCGGCTGTATGTATTCGATCAGTCGAAGCGGGGTGTCTTCGTGAAACAGTGTGACATAGTCGACCGCCGCAAGGGAAGCCATGACATAGGCCCGTTCATCCTGCGGGACGATGGGGCGCAAGGCCCCCTTTATTGAGCGAACGGATGTGTCGCTGTTGAGGGCAATGATCAGAATATCCCCCAGTTTTTTTGCTTCATTCAGATAGTGTGCATGCCCGGCGTGGATGATATCGAAACATCCGTTTGTGAAAACGAGAGTTTGCCCTCGCCTGCGATGCTTTTCGACGGTGTCCTTGAGCTGTTTATGGGAAAGGATTTTGTTTTCATTTGACAGTTTCTTCATAACAACTGTTCCTTATTCACTTTCTATTGATTGTGGTGTATCGCTCGGGCGACGGTCAGTGCCGCCACTTCCTTCGCTCCGTTACGAATGAGCATGCGTGCGCATTCCCGCACCGTGCTGCCGGTGGTAAATACATCGTCGATGAGCAGGATCTTTTTACCTTCGATGGGGCCCGGTTTTGTCACGGTAAATGCGCCTCGTACGTTTTGGCCCCGTTCGGTCTTTTTCAACTTTGTTTGCTGTTTTGTGTCAACCTTTCTTTCCAGGGATGATAGGTTGAGGGGAATGTTATATGCTCGAGCAATTTCCCGTGCGAGAATCACCGACTGGTTAAATCCCCGTTCCCGGAGTCTCTTGATGTGAAGCGGGACCGGGATTATCAGGGAGAATTCTTCGAAGTCATGGCTACGGCACGTTCTTTGGGCCATCATCCTGCCGAGGGCTGTGCCCGCCGAGATTTTCCTCCCGTATTTGAATCGGTGTATGGCGGTCAGTAACGTGCCTTCATACTTTCCGAGCGCCCTGGCGATGGAGAATGGCTGCTCGGTAGAGATGCATTCCCCGCACAGGTGGTTTTCGCCGTGCGAATCGGGAAAGGGGATGCCGCACCGGGTGCACTGTGGTGAGCTGATATGATGAATCCCTGACAAACATGTCGTACAGAAGGGGGGGGATGGTGAGTCATTCAGAAATACTCCGCAGATGATACAGCGGGAAGGAAAAATAATATCGATAATACCGCCGACAACATTCCGGATCCTACATGTTATCAGTGAGATCGGTAATTTCGGTGACATCGTCTCCGACAGCCATGCTGGGAACATCGGACCATAACCTTTCAATATCGTAAAAATCTCGTGTCGGTTCATAGAAGACGTGAATAATAACATCCCCGTAGTCCATGAGAATCCAGTTTCCCGCATTCCCTCCTTCGATTCCCAGGGGTAGTATGCCCGCCTTCTTCAGCTTTTCTGCGACATGGTCCGCAATAGCCTTGACCTGCCGGTCCGACGTTCCGCTACAGATAACAAAAAAATCGGTAAAAGAGGAACTGTCTTTCACTTTCAGGACGACAAGGTCCTTGGCCTTTCTGTCCAATGCTGCGTTGACACATTGAATGACCCTCTCTTTTGTTTCCGTACTATTGATAATGAATGTTACCTCCTGTGAAAGTTGCGACCAGTATAGTTAATATTTGCCGAATAATCAACGGCTGGTGTCGGCTGCAATGGAATGACCGACACCTTACTGCTTCATATCAAAGGGATTCTGTGTGATAATCGTTTCATCCCTGTCCGGGCCGACTGATGTCAGGACGACAGGGACGCCGGCAAGTTCTTCCAACCTTGAAACATAACGTTTTACCGCCGCAGGAAGTTCATCAAAGTCTCGTATATGGCTGATATCTTCGGTCCACCCCTCAAATTGTTCGTAAAGAGGTCGGCATTGCTCAAATACGTTAAGGTTGGAAGGAACAACTTCCGTGAATTCTTCATGGTCGGTTGTGTAGCCGACACATATTTTCAGAGGATTAATGCCGGTTAAGACATCAAGCTTGGTCAGCGCGATACCGGTGATGCCGGATACCCTGACTGATTGCTTGACCAGCACCATGTCGAGCCACCCGCACCTCCGCTTTCTGCCTGTTGTGGCGCCGAATTCATGACCGATGTTTTGAATTTTCTCTCCGATTTCATCGGTGAGTTCAGTTACAAACGGACCACTTCCGACACGAGTCGTGTACGCCTTGCATATACCGACAACGCCGTCGATTCTGGTCGGTCCGATTCCTGATCCACAGCAGGCACTGCCTGCAACTGTGTTTGAGGAGGTTACGAAGGGGAAAGTGCCGTGGTCAATATCAAGGTGGCATCCTTGGGCCCCTTCGAAGAGAATATGTTTTCCGCTCCTCAGCCCTTCATCGATGAGAAGCGATGTGTTTGCCGCATATTCTCGCAGGCGGTCTGCATAGGCTTTATACTCAGTGTAGATCGCATCGCTGTCCACAGGTTCTTCTTTGCAGAATTCGGTAAGATAGAAATTTTTTTCTTCGATGTTCTTCGAAAGCTTTTCCCTGAAGATGCGATCATCGAGAAGGTCGCACAGCCTGATGCCGACACGTGACATTTTATCTTCATAGGCAGGTCCGATCCCCCGGCCGGTCGTCCCGATCTTTGACTTACCCATCCGTGCTTCCCGGGCGAGGTCGACTCTCATGTGATAGGGCATAATGATATGAGCGTTAGTGCTGATGAAGAGCTTTGTATCGGACGGGAAGATGTGACGTTCCTGCAATTCGTCAATTTCCCGAATGAGGACTTTGGGGTTGATAACCATTCCGTTTCCCAGAATACAGGTTTTACCGTTGTGCAGGATTCCCGATGGGATCAAATGAAGAATTGTCTGTTCTCCTTCCACCACAAGCGTATGACCGGCGTTGTTTCCCCCTTGAAACCGCGCTATGATGTCGGCTTCGCCGGCGTAGATATCGACAATCTTTCCCTTTCCTTCATCACCCCACTGCGTTCCGACGACGATAATTGCTGCCATGTGGTGCCTCCCCTCACATATCGTTGCGATTTACATTTCGATCTGTGTAACCGATATGACATTCGGCAGATCTCTCATCTTCTGAAGGACGTCTTCAGGCAGAAGACTGTCCGTGCTCAGGACAACCAATGCCTGTCCATCCACCTGTTCCCGGCTAAGATGAAGCCGCGCAATGTTGATGTTGTTTGCGCCGAGGGTCGTTCCGATATTGCCGATGACGCCCGGCTTGTCGTAGTTGTAAAGCACGAGCATATTGCCTTCCGGAATGACATCAAGAATGAATTTATCGATTTTTACGATTCGTTCGTCTTTCCTTCCGAAGATCGTTCCCGCAGCGAAACGCTCTTGCTTTGAGGTCTTGACGGTAATGGAGATCATGTTCCGGTAGTCTGTCGTTTCTGAACTCTTTGACTCAATAATTTTAATGCCCCGTTCCTTTGCGATCACGGGAGCATTGATAAAGTTGATGGTTTCCTTGAGGATCGGAGAAAGAAGGCCTTTAATAAAGGCAACCGTGACCGGTGCCACATCATAATCGAGAATTTCACCGCTGTATTCGATAGTAACCTGCTCAATACCTCCTTTGACCAGTTGCGATTCGAATGAGCCGAGTCGTTCCGCCAGATTCAGGTAGGGACGGATCAACGTCAGAATCTCGCCGCTGACGGAAGGAAAATTAACGGCGTTTCTGATGTCTCCGATGGTGAGATAATCAACGATCTGTTTTGCGATTGCGATGGCAACATTTCTCTGTGCTTCATCTGTTGATGCGCCCAGATGAGGGGTACAGATGACATTATCCAGCGATATCAAATCCATGTTTGTAGTCGGTTCTTCTTCAAAGACATCGAGAGCTGCTCCGGCGAGTTTCCCCGATACGAGGGCATCATAAAGGTCTTTTTCGTTGACAATTCCTCCGCGGGCACAATTAAGAATGACGGCCCCGTCCTTCATCTTGGCGATGTTCTCCGCATTGATGAGGTTCCGTGTTTCGTTGGTCATGGGGGCGTGGATGGAAATAAAATCCGATTGTGCCAGAACTTCATCAATGGGGCCGAGCTGGATGCCCATTTTTTCTGCCGCGTCGGGAGAAATGAAAGGGTCATACGCTAGGACATTCATCTTTAATCCCTGAGCCCGATTTGCCACAATGGACCCCACCCGTCCGATACCGATGATCCCAAGTGTCTTGTTATACACTTCTGTTCCCATGAATTTCTTTTTTTCCCACTTCCCCGATTTCATGGAGAAGGTGGCCTGGGGTATCTTTCGGGCCAGGGACAGCATCATCGAAATGGCATGTTCCGCCGTGGTAATCGTATTGCCGCCCGGTGTGTTCATGACGACGATTCCCCGTTTGCTTGCCGCCGATACATCGACATTATCAAGACCGATTCCCGCCCGACCGATAACCTTGAGATTGTCTGCTTTTTCTATGATGCCGGAAGTAACTTTTGTGGCGCTTCGTATTGCCAGGCCGTCGTAATTGCCTATGATTCCTCTGAGTTCATCCGGTGTGAGGTTTGTCATGACATCGACCTCGATTCCTTCCGCATTCTTAAATATATCAATTCCCTCCTTTGCAAGGGTGTCGCTTACGAGAACTTTTTTCATGTATGGTATTCCTCCAGTCGATGAGAATTTTCTACAATTCTTTCAATTTCTGAGAACAGACTCTTTCGAGTCCTTCAATGGCTTGTCTGATATCTGACGATTCGATCGTAGGACCGCACCAAAAGCGGAATCCCGGAGGTGCGTCTTTGTATGCGCTGATATCATGGGCTATGTTTTCCCTGCTCAATGTTGTAGCGACATCTTTGATGAATGCGCTTCGATCATTTTTTGACAAGGCCTCGAATGCATCGTTGACGATCTTCAGGCAGACCGAGGTATTCGACCGTATATCGCTGGATTCAGCAAGAAAATCGATCCATGGGGTTTTATCAACCCATTCCTCAATGACTCTGAGATTTGACATGCTTCGCCCTATCAGGCTTTCCAACCCCCCGATTTCAGTCGCCCATTTCAGGGTGTCGAGACAGTCCTCCACGCACATCATCGAGGGCGTGTTGATGGTATCGCCCCTGAAAATGGTCTCATTGAGTTTGCCGCCCTTCTTGAGGCGAAATATTTTGGGCATCGGCCAAGGGGGATCGTATGATTCAATACGTCCGATTGCCCGTGGACCAAGAACGAGAATCCCGTGTGCCGCTTCTCCTCCGAGGCATTTCTGCCACGAGTAGGTGAGGACATCGATCTTGGACCAATCGATATACATAGCGAAGGCGGCGCTGGTAGCGTCGCACAGAGTAAGGCCTTCTCTGGTGTCGGAGATCCAGTTCCAATTCGGTATCTTTACGCCGCTCGTCGTACCATTTGCCACGAAGACAACATCATTCGACCAGGCGATACTGTACAAATCCGGAATTTTCCCGTAATCGGCTTCGAGAATCCTGGGATTGAGCTTTAATTCTTTGGATACGTCGTTTGCCCATCCTTTACTGAAACTTTCCCATACAAGAACAGTTACGGGACGTGGACCGAGGAGAGACCACATGGCCAATTCGAATGCACCGGTGTCGGACGCCGGCAATATTCCCAGGAGATAATCGTCAGGAACGCCGAGAATTTTCTTGCTTTCGTCGATCGCTTGTGCCAGCTTCTTCTTGCCCAGAGAACTCCGGTGAGAGCGACCGACGGCGGCGTCTTTCAGAACCTCAAGGTTCCAGCCGGGTCGTTTACTGCAGGGCCCTGAACTGAAATTCGGATTATTCATTGTTCAATAACCTTCCATATATTCGTTATAATAGAAATAGCTATTAGCAAAATGGTATCGTTTGTCAAGATTTTTTGTTTTGTGTTGACGGGAGTTTAAAATGACAATATCATTCGTTCTTCATCCATCGGCTTGTATCATTCTGGCTGCGATGAATGTTTGATACCATGCCTGGAGTGTCAATGGTGAAAAAAATCAAGACTGCCTTTTACTGTCGGAATTGCGGTCATCAATCGCCCAAATGGCTGGGGCGCTGCCCTTCCTGTGCTGAGTGGAATCAGTTTGTAGAGGAGGAAGTGGGAAGCTCGGGTGTGGGGTCTGATCTGCCTGTCGGTTTAAGTGAACCACCCCTTCCAATCGATGTTATCACCCTGAATGACCGGGAACGAATCGTCATCGGCATGGCTGAGATGGATCACGTTCTCGGCGGCGGGATTGTCAAGGGCTCGTCGATTCTGGTGGGGGGAGATCCGGGTATCGGAAAATCGACGTTGCTCCTTCAAGTACTACAATGCCTTGCCCACAAAGGGCTGACAGTCCTGTACGTGTCTGGTGAGGAGTCAGCACGGCAGATTAAACTGAGGGGTCAACGGATCGGCGCTTCGTCGGAAAGACTTCTGATCTATGTCGAAACGTCCCTCGATGCGATTCTCCGACAGATTGAGGAAATCAAGCCGGACGTTGTCGCCATCGATTCCGTACAGACCATGTATTCATCAAGACTTTCTTCAGCGCCGGGGAGTGTCGGCCAGGTCCGGGAATCATCGGAACGACTCATACTGATATCAAAAAAAACAGGCATACCAATTTTTCTTATCGGTCATGTAACTAAAGACGGCGCAATCGCCGGTCCAAAGGTTTTGGAGCATATGGTCGATGCCGTTCTCTACTTTCAAGGCGATTCCGGATATGCATTCCGCATTATCAGAGGAGTGAAGAACCGATACGGACCGACAAACGAGATCGGTGTCTTTGAGATGCGGGACAAGGGTCTGACCGAGGTTGCCAATCCCTCGGCGCTTTTTCTCTCGGAACGACCAAAGGGCGCCGCCGGCTCCATTGTTGTGCCCAGTATGGAGGGGACGAGACCGATCCTGGTTGAAATCCAGTCACTGGTGAGTGAAACGAATTTCGGCATGCCCCGGCGAACGACCATCGGTGTCGACCACAACCGTGTGTCCTTGCTTGCGGCGGTTCTTGACAAGATTTGCGGACTTCATCTCGTTAACTACGATATTTTTATTAATGTTGCCGGGGGAGTCAGATTGAGTGAGCCGGCGATTGATCTTGGAATCGTATCGGCACTTGCATCGAGTTTCCTCGGACGACCCATTGATGAAGGTACGGTTGTCTGCGGCGAGGTCGGATTGACTGGAGAAGTAAGAGGGATCAGCCACATGGAAGCACGAATCAGGGAAGCCGCCAAAATGGGATTTACCCGCTGTGTTTTCCCGAAGACCGATGCCGGTGATACGTTTCCAAAAATCGATATGTCGCTGATCAGGATCAGCAGCCTGAAGGAAATGGTTGACACAATTTTTTAATTTGAGCTGGTGTTCGTCATGTGCGGAAATGATGGTACACCGAAACACGGCCCGCCTATTGGATAACGCCGGCCGGTCCGGATGCATCAAGAATCCCCGCGGCCGGAAACCGAGTGGATACTATCATTTCTTCGTGGTGAAGATAAGAGTGGACCTCCTGTATCGGTTCTATCGTAATTTTATTATTCCGACGATCATTATCTGATGCTGCTTTTTGTCGACTGTGCGGGTAGCGAATGTCCTGTCTTGACCTCTGATCAAGAATCAGGAATTTCCCATAAGTTCGAATATTTTCCATATCAGACGACTTTAGGGGTTGACTTTCGCCGTGATTGTCTGGTAACAAAGGGGCAGGATTATTGGTAGCTAACTGCCTGATATCATTGCATAATTAGCAATTCTTTAAGTGAGTGCCCCGTTCATTTGCCTTATTGTCAGGTACATGCCGGCATGTTGTTGAAATGCTGCGGTTGTTTATATGGACTATAAAATCATTTTAGGGGTCGTGGGAGGGCTTGGCCTTTTCATTTACGGCATGTACCTTCTGAGTGAGTCGTTGAGGAAGCTTTCCTTAACATTACTCAAAACGATGCTCGAAAAGATGACCTCCAATAAAATAAGGGCAACCCTTGTCGGTATCATCGTTACTGCAATCATCCAAAGTTCAAGCGCCGCATCAGTCATACTCATAGGATTTCTCAACGCCGGCTTTATAACGCTTGCCGGAGCCTTGGCCATTATGCTTGGGGCACATGTGGGAACAACCATAACGGCACAGCTCATCGCGTTCAAACTCTCGACGGTTGCTCCGATATTCGTTTTTATAGGAGTGATGGTTTTTTTTCTCTCACGAAAAGATAAAAACAAAAATAAGGGCTTGGCTATTCTTGGATTCGGATTCCTGTTTGTCGGGCTTGCCATGATGAGTGCGGCGGTTAAACCCCTTGCCGATAACGAGGTGACGAGAAATTTCTTTCTCAACTTTGGTAAGGAGCCGTTTCTTGGGGTCCTCACAGGTTTTCTTGTTACTGCAATTCTTCAGAGCAGCTCAACAGTAACAGGTATGATCATTGCCTGTGCTACGGTGGGCTTACTTGATCTTCCTTCATCAATCTACCTTATCTTCGGAACGAATATCGGGACCGGCGTGACGGCGATCCTCGCAAGTATTGGTGGCAATCTGGCAAGCAAAAAACTTGCTCTGGGAAACATACTATTTACTGTTACGGCCACTGCTATTGCCTTGCCGTGCACCTCGTTGTATCTGACCTATATCCCTATGATATCAGCTGATGTGGCTCGGCAGATCGCTAATGCTCATACTGCTTTCAATGTGGTAAGTACAATGATTCTACTTCCCTTTGTCCGGTTTGTTGTAGCATTTCTGGATAAAGTTATTCCCGGACAGGATTATGAAAAGAAGGAGGCCAAGCATCTCGATAAGAATTTACTGGTTACACCGAATCTGGCGATTAAGGCTGTTGTGAAAGAAATGGTTGTAATGCTGAGTATCTGTAAAGAAATGCTTGGCAAGGCAAGGATCTGTACAATCAGCTATAATCATAAAATAAAGAATGAGATTTCTCTTGATGAAGAGTCGGTTGATGAAATGCAAAAAAACATTACATCATATTTGGTGGAAGTAACCCAGACTGAACTGTCGGACAAGCAGCGGCGACTGGTTCCCGCTCTCCTTCACAGCGTCAATGATATTGAGAAAGTGGCCGACTACTGTGAACACATCGTGATTCTGTCTCAACGGGCATTCGAGCATGATTTGACATATTCATCCCACGCCGTCCAGGAACTTGAAAAGCTTTTTGACAAGACGGAAACCCTGATGAGGCATACCCAGAAGGCGATACTGAATGATGATCACAAGGCCGCCGGCATTACCTTGAATATAGAGCAGGAAATCGATGAACTGACGGCGCAATATAAAATGAATCATGTAAAACGTCTTGCGGAAGGAATATGCTTCAGTGATGCCGGTTTGGTATACACGGATGTTCTTACCGATATTGAGAGACTGAATGATCACCTGTGCAATATTACCAAAGGTGTGTTGCATATTGGAAAGCGATAAACCGGTCATCGTTTTTCGACGTTCCTTGTCAATGTCCGTCAGGGATATTATTCACATTTGCTGCGGTGATAGAAACGGGCCATAAATCGAATTGATCAGACAGTCACCACGTGATTGACGTTTTATGAAAGGCATCCACTGCACCGTTGCCTTCAGTCAAATATAACTTCCGGTTGTAGTTCTCATATCTGAACATCAATGAAAAAAAATATCATACTGACTTGACAGAAAAGAATTGATGTTTATTTTATTTTCAAGTATGGAGGGCATGCAATTAAATGAATGTCATTTCAAAGTATTCAAAAATAATTCGTTGCGAAAGGAGACATTAGAGGATGAAGGTTAGGCCGTTGCATGACAGAATTATTGTGAAGCGTTTGGAAGAAGACGCAAAGACTAAAGGGGGCATTATCATTCCTGACACGGCAAAAGAGAAACCCTATCAGGGTGAAATAATCGCCGTAGGCGGTGGACGGAAAACGGAAGACGGGAAAGTCGTTCCTCTCGACGTGAAAGCGGGCGACAAGGTTCTATTCAGCAAATACGCGGGAACCGACATCAAGATTGACGATGTAGAGTACCTCATCATGAGGGAAGAAGATGTGCTCGGAGTTATTGAAAAGTAAATAATTGATGATAAGAAGGAGGAACTGTTGATGGCAGCAAAAGAGTTACAATATGATGAACAGGCGAGGAAATCGATCCTCAACGGTGTAAACGCACTGGCGGATGCGGTGAAGGTTACACTCGGTCCGAAGGGACGAAATGTTATCCTCGATAAGACCTTTGGTTCCCCCACGGTAACGAAAGACGGTGTAACCGTAGCGAAAGAAATTGAACTGGAAGACAAGTTCGAGAATATGGGTGCCCAGATGGTAAAGGAAGTCGCCAGCAGAACGAGCGATGTTGCCGGTGACGGAACAACGACGGCAACGATCCTTGCCCAGGCGATTTATCGCGAAGGTGTAAAGGCGGTAGCCGCTGGAAGCAATCCCATGGATGTAAAGCGGGGAATCGAGAAAGCTGTGGAAATCGTTGTCGATGAACTGAAAAAGATAACCAAACCCACCAAGGATCAGAAAGAAATTGCACAGGTCGGCACTATTTCAGCCAATAATGACGATACTATCGGAAACATTATCGCCGAGGCCATGGGGAAGGTCGGCAAGGAAGGTGTCATTACCGTGGAAGAGGCAAAGGGGCTGGCGACGGAACTGGAAGTCGTGGAAGGTATGCAGTTCGATCGCGGATATCTCTCCCCTTATTTTGTTACCAATGCCGACAAGATGGTTGCTGATCTTCAGGATGCCTATATACTTGTTTATGACAAAAAAATCAGTGTAATGAAGGATCTTCTCGGCATTCTTGAGAATATTGCCAAGATGGGCAGACCGCTCTTGATCATCTCGGAAGATGTCGAAGGAGAAGCCCTGGCAACCCTCGTTGTCAATAAAATCCGCGGTACTCTTCAGGTCGCAGCTGTCAAGGCCCCGGGGTTCGGAGAACGGCGGAAAGCGATGCTGGAAGATCTTGCAATCCTTACCGGCGGAAAGCTGATCTCGGAAGATATGGGTTCGAAACTTGAAAATGCGACGATCGAAGATCTCGGCCGGGCAAAGAAAATTGTTATCGACAAAGACAATACCACTATTATTGACGGCGCCGGCGATAGAAAAGCTCTTGAGGCACGGGTAAAACAGATGAGAGTTCAGATGGAGGAGACGACATCTGATTATGATAGAGAAAAGATTCAGGAACGACTGGCGAAGCTGGTTGGCGGTGTGGCCGTTATCAAAGTTGGTGCGGCAACTGAGACGGAAATGAAAGAGAAAAAAGCGCGCGTTGAGGATGCATTGAATGCAACCCGCGCTGCCGTTGAGGAAGGAATCGTTCCCGGTGGCGGCGTCGCCTATATTCGAACTATTCCCGCCTTGGATAAGGCTAAATTGACGGGAGATCAGCTGATCGGCCTCAATATCGTCAAGAAGGCGATTGAAGAGCCTCTCAGAATGATTGCGAATAACGCGGGATTTGAAGGCTCAATCATTGTGGAAAAAGTCAAAAATCAGAAAGGCGATTACGGCTTCAATGCACTGGTTGACAAATACGAGAATATGATGAAAGCCGGTGTTATCGATCCGACCAAGGTGACGAGATTTGCTCTTCAGAATGCTGCAAGTGTGGCATCACTGATGCTGACGACTCAGTGCATGGTTGCGGAAAAACCGAAAGAAGAAATGCCGATGCCTCCGATGCCTCCCGGCGGGATGGGTGGAATGGGCGGAATGATGTAACAGCACACTCAAACTTTATACGGATTATGAAGCCTCCGCTGTTAATGCCGGAGGCTTTTTTTTGGTATGTCTCACAGGATGTATGTGCTTTACGGCATTTCCCCAAGCACGAGAAATTCCGGCAATGAAATGTATGGGAGTGATGTAAAAGGTGAGCCGCACGTTCCGGTGATCATGTCCTGCCTCGCTTAATTTCCGGAGGTGGTGCCGTCGATTAAAAATATTGATTATCATTTATGAATTATGTTAATGGTACCCGATAATAAATTTCCGGGGGATTTACATGGATTATAAAGAAACCTTGAATCTGCCAAAGACAGACTTTTCCATGAAAGCCAATCTTGCCAAGCGGGAACCTGAAGTTCTCAAGAAATGGGAAGAGATGGGTATCTATGATAAAATCAGAGCGGTATCAAAGGATAGAGAACCGTATATTCTTCATGACGGGCCCCCCTATGCAAACGGAGACATTCACCTCGGAACGGCACTGAATAAGATTATTAAGGACATCGTTGTAAAATCAAAAAATATGTTTGGGTATAACAGCGTTTTTGTCCCGGGATGGGATTGTCACGGTCTCCCCATCGAACATCAGGTCGATAAGGAACTCGGCGAAAATCGATACAGTTTGACACAGGCTGAAAAACGAAGGCTGTGTCGTACGTATGCTGACGGGTATCTCGATATTCAGAGGAAACAGTTTAAGCGACTTGGTTGTTTTGGTAAGTGGGACGATCCCTATATCACCATGGATTATGATTATGAGGCGACAACAGTTGAAGAACTTGGCAAGCTGCTGCTGAACGGCAGTATCTACCGGGGCAAAAAGCCGGTGTACTGGTGTGCGTCCTGTAAAACTGCTCTCGCAGAGGCGGAGGTCGAGTATGATGATCATACCACTCCTTCCATTTACGTAAAGTTCCCCTTGATATCCGATATATCATCAATATTTCCCAAACTTAAAGAGGAGTCGGTGAGCGTGGTCATCTGGACCACGACCCCTTGGACCATCCCGGCAAATCTGGCCATCGCCTTTCATGAAGATCTTGACTATATCGCCGTCAAAGTCAACGGTGAAGTCCTGATCTTTGCAAAGGAACTGCTTGACTACTGCATGGATGCCTTTGGCTATAAGGATGAACCGTTCGAGATTCTGGAAGAATTCAAAGGTGGTGTTGTTGAGGGCCTCAAGTGCAGACATCCGTTTATTGATCGGGAAAGTGTGTTGATTCTGGCACCCTTCGTAACACTGGATGCTGGAACCGGAACAGTCCATATCGCACCCGGCCATGGGCAGGAAGACTATGAGGTTGGTCTCGAGTATGGGCTGGATGTGTACGCCCCTGTTGATGATGATGGAAATTTCACCCGCGATGTGGATTTTTTTGCCGGGCAGTTTGTCTTTGATGCGAATAACCCGGTCAACGAAAAACTTAAGGAAGTAGGGGCACTTCTGGGTGTTGTCGATGTCGAGCATCAATACCCCCACTGCTGGCGATGCAAGAATCCCATCATATTCAGATCAACGGAGCAGTGGTTTATATCGATGGAAACGAATGATCTGCGGAAGAAAGCCCTTACGGCAATCGATAACGTCCAATGGATTCCGAAGTGGGGAAGGGACCGTATTTACGGGATGATCGAAAATAGACCCGACTGGTGCATTTCCCGTCAGCGTGTCTGGGGCGTTCCCATCACGATCTTCTATTGTAAACAGTGCGGATTGCCACTGTATACGAAAGAAACGCTCAATCACGTCGCGCAACTCGTGAGAGAACACGGCGCTGATGTCTGGTATGAAAGAGAAGCCAAGGATTTGATGCCGGTGGGGACGGTCTGCCCGTCATGCCAAGGTAATGAATTTACAAAGGAATCGAATATTCTGGATGTCTGGTTCGACTCGGGTGTCAGCCATGCAGCCGTGCTGGAAAACACCAAGCACTGGAGTGATCTCAGATCACCATCGGATATGTATCTTGAGGGAAGCGATCAGCATCGAGGATGGTTTCACTCTTCCCTTCTCGAATCGGTAGGAACACGGGGACGGGCGCCTTATAAAAATGTTTTGACTCATGGATTTGTCGTCGATGGCGATGGAAGAAAAATGTCTAAATCGCTGGGAAATGTCATTGATCCACAGGATCTCGTGAATCAATATGGAGCAGAAATATTGCGACTGTGGGTAGCAGCCGAGGATTACACCGTTGATATCAGAATATCCGACGAGATCCTTAAGCGCTTGGTCGATGCCTATCGGAGAATTCGCAATACCAGTAGATATATTCTGGGCAATCTTTATGACTTTGATATAAAGAATGACGCGGTTTCCTATCAGGCAATGAGGGAAATGGACAAAGCGGCGCTTCACCGACTCCAAGATGTAATAAGTCGCGTCAAGCGGGCATACGAAAATTACCAGTTTCATGTTGTCTATTACACGCTTCATAATTATTGTACCGTCGATTTGAGCGCTCTGTATCTTGATGTTTTGAAGGACAGGCTCTACACGTCCAGAGCAAAGTCTCAGGAAAGGCGGTCTGCCCAGAGTGCCATGCATATCATTCTTGATACCATGGTGAAGCTGTTGGCGCCGATTCTTACCTTTACGGCTGAAGAGATATGGGAAAACCTTCCAACTTACGAAGGGAAGGAAGAGAGTATTCACATGACGCTCTTTCCCGAAGTGAACCCTGATTATATCAATAAGGAACTCGGTGGGAAATGGCAGACCCTCGTTACCATAAAGAGCGAGGTTTCAAAAGCAATTGAACTGGCAAGGCAGCAGAAGATCATTGGTCATTCCCTTGATTGCAGCATTACGATCTTCGGTCCCGACACATTGAGAACGCTGCTGACGGAATATCTCTATGATTTAAGGGCGTTGCTTATCGTATCGGATGTCTCTGTTGTGCCGGAAGACACCATCGATAACCCCTATGTGAGTCCCGAGTTTGAAGGGCTGAAAATCGGCGTTGCGAAGGCTCAGGGCAAAAAATGTGAGCGCTGCTGGCATTACAGTAAGACCGTTGGAAGTAGTGTCGAGCATTCAACGATTTGTAAACGGTGTCTTGGTAATCTGTAATTATTTCTGAGTGGCGACATTGTAAGGGTCATTGATGATTCCCGCCGACATTATTCCGAAGATGCTTCGGGGCGGGAATCTCTTCGTTTGGATCCGCAGCTGAAATGATTCCACAAATGCGTTTCGAGGCGAGTCATGGCCGGAGAGCATCAAGAAATCTCACCATATTATCAAAGAGGGCATGGTGAACAGAAAATATACGATTTTTAGTCTCACGCTGATCATCGTTCTCCTTCTGGATCAGGTAACGAAAATTTTTATCAATTCGTCATTTGTTCTGTATGAATCTCTGAACATCATCCCAGGGTTATTCAATATTACCTATATCCGGAATCCCGGTGCTGCGTTCGGATTCCTTGCCGATGCCGATCCGATGTTTCGATCCATCTTTTTCATTGCAGTATCGATTGTGGCCGTTGCCATCATAGTCGTTGTTATTCTGAAGATCAAGGCGGACGAACTTCTTTCCACCTTCGGACTCTCTCTAATCCTTGGAGGCGCCCTGGGAAACCTGATTGATCGAATTAGACTTGGAGAGGTGATAGATTTTCTCGACTTTTATCTGGGTTCCTACCACTGGCCTGCTTTTAATCTGGCCGACAGCGCCATATCGATCGGTGCGGTTCTCCTTATTTGGGAAATCATGCGTAAGAAGCCCCTCTTTGATTAAAATCATTCAAGATGAGTGGATGCATTTCCCCTTATTTCATTAATCCCGGTAAAAAGAGGGCAATCTGAGGGAAGGGAATCAAAAGAAATATTCCGATAATCAATGCGATCAGTAATGGCGTTACTCCCCTGAAGATCACTTCCAGAGGGACATCTCGTGCCACACCACTGACAATATAGACATTGATTCCCACCGGAGGGGTGATAACTCCGATTTGTGTTATTAGAACGATAACAACGCCGAACCAGAGGGGATCATATCCAAGATGGATGACCACAGGGAAAAAGATAGGTACGGTGAGCATGATCAACGCAAGGGCGTCGATAACACATCCCCCGATAAAGAAGAGAAGGATGATCATAGAGATAATGGCTGCGGGAGGCAGATCAAATCCCGTTATCCACGTTGCAATCTCAAACGGTATGGTCGATACCGCTAGAAAATGACCGAATATGGTAGCGCCGGCGACAATAACGAGAATCATGCATGACATGCGTGTCGTTTCAAAGAGGGATAAAACGAATCCCTGCCAGGTGAGATTTCGTCGGACAATGGCTACGACGAGCGTTCCAGAGGCTCCGATGGCTCCCGCTTCGGTCGGGGTGAAAAAACCGACGAAAAGCCCTCCCATAACAAGCAGGAAGAGAATCAGTGTTTCCACGAGTCCAGACAAGGAATGTATACGGTCACTGAATGATGCCTTTGGCCCCCTCGGGGCCTGTGATGGATCAATCGTCGTCCAGATGACGATTGTCAGGACAAACAGGCCGGTCATAAGAAGCCCCGGTAGCACCCCGGCGATGAAAAGTTTTCCAATTGATTGCTCGGTAAGGATTCCATATACGATAAAAATGATGCTTGGTGGGATGAGAATTCCGAGACTTCCACCGGCAGCTACAACACCTGTGGCAATTCCCGGTTTGTAGTCATATCGCTTCATTTCAGGTAGGGTCGCCGCGGCCATGGTGGCAGCAGTTGCATTTGTCGATCCGCAGATGGCTGAGAATGCCGCACATGCTCCGATCGTTGCGATGGCGAGCCCGCCGGGCAAGTGGCCCATGAATTTATACGCCGCATCAAAAAGTCTGGCACTGATTCCTGCATGATACGCCAACTGTCCCATCAGGACAAAAAGCGGTATAACGGTCAGATTGTATGAACTGAATACGGAAAATACATCCTTTGCGATGAGATTCAACGATGCGTTGAAAGAAACCAGATATCCGAAACCGATGAAACCGATGATAGCCATGACAAAGCCGACGGGCATCCGTGAGAAAATGAAGAGAAAGAGAGCTATGATGCCGATAATGCCGACAGTTATTGGACTCATTGCCCCGTTATCCTTTTGATTGATGAGATGGATTCCGATAAAAGAATCAGACAGAGAAGGCCGCATCCGATGGCAATACCATAGGCGAACGGATAGATAGGTATTTGAATGGTAAGAGACACCTCGTTGCTCTGCCGAAGATTAACACCGTAGACAACGCTCTGCCAGGCAATGAGCCCGAAGAGTATTGATCCGATAAGGTCATTGGCGGCGGATATTTTCAGCTGAGATTTCCGGGGCAGTTTTTGAACGAGAAATTCTACGGCAATGTGGCCCTTTTGCATTGATGTATAAGCAAGAGAAAAAGAGATGATAACGGTACCCAGGAGCCCGACGACTTCATAAGTTCCGGGGATGGGGTGGCGGAAGAGCCGTAATATCACATCAGCGGTCGTGAGAAACATCATCGTCACGACCGCTGATGCTGCAATCCAGTTGAATTTGTCTGCCAGGGCATGTAAGAGCTTTTCACCGAAAGACATTGTATACCGCCATCAGCGCATCATGAATGGCTGTCCGTACAGGGAGATACGCTTCTCCTATTGATTCATGCCGTAGATCTCACGGTAGTGCTTGATGAGTCGCTCGATTTCCGTAACAGCCTTAGTGCCGGGAAGATTTTGTGCATTTGTTACCTGTATGTATTCATCTATGATCGGTCGAACTGCATCTGACCAGTTTGTTGCTTCATCCTGTGACAGGGGGAGAATCTTGTTGCCGAGGCTCAATGTGTATTCTCGGCCTTCTTGGTCACTTTTATCCCATGATTTCCCGTGAACGTCAACCCATTCATTATTTATTTCTTCGATGATCTTCCTGATATTGTCAGGGAGTGAATTCCATGTTTTTTTGTTCATGACGATAAACATTGCCGTTGTATATCCGATGGACGAACAATCCGTGGTGTACTTGATGACTTCCGCCTGCTTCCATCCTTTCAGTGTTTCTATGGGGGTGAATGTGCCCTCGACAACCCCTTTTTGAAGCGCTTCATAGGTTGCCGGTTGTGGCATTGCAACAGGTACCGCTCCCAGTGATTCCGTTACTTTGGCACTCAATCCTGTTGATCTGATCTTCATGCCCTTCAACTCGGCAAGGGTTTGAACCGGTTTCTTGGTGTGAAGGAGGCCGGGACCGTGGGCATGAATGTACATCACCTGCACGTCATTTAGTTCTTTTGGCTTCATGACGCGATAAAATTCCGTCGCTACATGGGTCGCAACTCGTCCGCTCGTATAACCATGAGGAAGATCGACAGCCTCCATTATCGGAAACCGCCCCCGTGTGTAAGCAAAACAGGACATTCCGATGTCAGATATGCCGTTTACCACTCCGTCATAACACTGATTTGCTTGCGTAAGCGTTCCTGCCGGGAAAACGGTAATTTTGACTTTTCCATCGGTACGTTTTTCAACTTCCTGTGCCCATGCAATTCCTGCCTTGCATTGATCATGTGTCGGGGGAAAAAAGATACTGTATCTAAGGTGAAATGTCTTAGCTTCAACGATGGCAATTCCCATGATCCATGATGCAGTGACCAAAACAGCGAGTGCCGCTATGGTAGTGAATATATTCCGTTTCATTTTTTTCTCCTTTGAAAAAGTTTTTGGTGGTTTCCGTCTCTGCGGAATCGCTAATTTAAGATGTCACGAATTACCACTCTACCAATTTTAACGATGTCTCAGTTATGGAAATCTGAAAAGGGGATATAGAATTTTGTGGAAGGCCTGCTTAACCACCGGAAAGGGCGGCAGCAGGCATCAATACATGTAAGAGTAACAGATGTGCTGAACCAAAGGATGTCTCGTCGTTCCTTCAATCATTAATTTCACACTGCCATTTTTGAGTAAACTATTATAAAGTTTAGTAAATGGTTGCAATGCTGTCAAGAATTATTTTATGATGCGGTTCTGTAATAGAGCTGATGTATAAATAAATTAAAAATGGAGGCTCATGAGCCTCCATTTTTATGATATGCACAAAAAATTGATATTGTCTTATTTCTTTGCTTTTGCCTTTGATTCGGCTTTCAGTTTTTCAACTTCTTCCTTTGCTTTTTCCAGTTCTTCTCTGGTTTTTGTCAATTCGTCAGTTTTTTCTTTGGCCTCTTTTTCTTTTTCCTTCTTTTCACGCATCTGATCTTTGAGTTCGTCATATCCGACATAGATGGCCAAAGCACCTCCGAGAAGCAGTGCTACAGGTATCCCACCCATGAGAATGGCCAGAAACTCCTTCCACCAGGCAATAATTCCGATAAGTCCTAAAACTGCAGCCACGACACCGCCAATCAACACCTGCATATTGTATAACCTCCTTTAAAAAATTTAGGTTTCATTAGTCAATGAGAAAGCTCGGTGAGCATGCGGTTCACAATCCTACCGCGCACAGAACACATTGCTAGCACAAAAAATGTGCCGAGGCAAGTTGAAAGTTTAGAAAATAATGCTTGCGAAATCAATCGTGTTCCATTAGTTTACAGTAATTTCCGGTTACGTTTTTGCATATGATCCGCAAGGGAACTGATCTTTGATATTCTGCACGTTATCTGAAGCAGCCAAGCCCGTCATTCGCAGCTCATTTTGAATTTGAATGCGGAGCTGTCGGACCCGCTTGATCGAAACCTTTT
>DSDU01000238.1 GCA_011056835.1 Deltaproteobacteria bacterium | reverse complement strand
TTGATAAATGGGCCGCGCGAATGCGCGGCAAAGTCAAGTATTTTTTATAAATTTTAACCATTTTTTACGTGGAGACTCTAAACTCTAGTAATGTGTAAAACTTGAAACAATTGCAATGAAGTCATTCATGCAACATCTGTGAAACACTTCACGTACAACTTCAGACCTGCGTTTGTTCAATAATATAAATTTCTTGCCAGGTTTTTTATATCCCCAGAATGATGATTAATTTATAAGCAATGGGAGGTAACGATAATGAAGCTAAACATAATGAAAAAACCCGGATGGCTGTCCGGGTTAGTGATTGTGATATCGGTCTTGTTATTTTTCATTATGTCGGGAAGGATCTTTAAGGAGGATGGAAACATGATACAAGGAAGTGCCTACGCAACTGAGAAACGTGAAAAGGCGACGTTTGCAGGAGGTTGTTTCTGGTGCATGGAGCCACCGTTTGAAACACTCGATGGTGTTGTTGATGTTGTCTCCGGATATACCGGCGGACACGTGGTTAATCCAACCTACGAAGACGTCTCCCGAGGTGGAACGGGACATGTGGAGGCCGTTCAGGTTACCTATGACCCCGCTCGAATTATCTATGAGCAACTGCTTGATGTTTTCTGGCGGCAGATAGACCCCACGGATCCGAATGGTCAGTTTGTCGATCGGGGAAACCAATACCGATCGGTCATTTTTTATCATACGGATGAGCAGAAACGGCTTGCTGAAATGTCAAAGGAGGCCCTTGAAAAATCGGGAAGGTTTGAGAAACCTATTGTAACGGGAATTGTCAAAGCGTCGATTTTTTACCCGGCAGAAGATTATCACCAGGACTATCATCGTACGTGTCCGATTCGCTATAAGCTTTACCGGCAAGGATCGGGTCGGGAGCGGTTTTTGAAAAAGAGCTGGGATGATGTTGGCGATGGTGAAGTACGAAACGATAAAACAAGGAGCAGTAATACCATGTCAAAAGAAGAACTCAGAAAAAAGTTGACCCCTCTTCAATATAAAGTCACCCAGGAAAGCGGCACGGAACGACCATTCCATAACGAATTCTGGGATAACAAAAGAGAGGGGATTTATGTCGATGTCGTTTCAGGAGAGCCTCTGTTCAGTTCTCTCGACAAGTATGATTCAGGTACGGGGTGGCCCAGTTTTAACAGACCGCTCGATCCGGGGAATGTTGTTGAAAGGGAAGATAAGGGATTCTTTATGACAAGGACGGAAATTCGCAGCAAACATGGCGATTCCCATCTCGGTCACGTTTTTAATGACGGGCCCGCACCGACGGGACTGCGGTATTGCATGAATTCCGCCGCCCTGCGATTCATTCCCAAAGATGATCTCGAAAAAGAGGGATACGGGGAATACCTGAAACTGTTCGACAAAGCAAAGCAATAACGGCCGTACACCGATTCGCCTGATCAGATAACGGAATGCCATCGCGCGATAGCCCTCGTTCCTTCCCGAAGGCCGATAAGGTAGTCCCTTTCGAGAACGGAGATATCCTTTGTCAGTCGGGATGTTTTGAATGAATCGGGAGGGCTGACCTCGATCACGCGGACACCCGCGGGAGGATGTTTGATGAAACCGATCGACTTCATATAAACGGCGGCCCGGTTGCGCATGGCATGGCTCAGGTTCGGATACTTCCCGAGGATCGCGGCCTGGATGGTTGTGAGTGCGCCGTTTTTCTTTACATAATCGGAATGACGGGAGCGAATGACCATGATGTTTTGTGCTCCCCGGCGATGTGCTTCGATAACGGGAACTGAATCGGCGATACCTCCGTCGGTCATCAACATTCCGTCAATCATAGAGAATTTTCGATACAGAAGGGGCAGTGCGCTTGACGCCTTGAGATACTCTTCACATGTCTTCTCGTCAGGCTGGAGATAGATCGCCCGCCCGGTTTCAACAGAGGTGGCAACGATGAAAAAGTCCTTCTTGTGGTTGAACAGTTTTTTCAGATCAAGTCGTATTTCCCGTATGGTCACATCCCACAGCCAGTCAAGGTCGATAAGGTGTCCTCCGGCAAAAAATTTTTTCCAGCTTATGAATTCCGAACGAAGTGAATAATCGGTATAGATCTTATAGTTGCGCTGATACATGTCCGCTAGAAAGGCGGCTATATTTCCCGCCCCTGCGGAAACTCCGATACACAGGTCGAAGGGATTGAACCCTTCCCGGAGGAACGTATCCAGTACACCGGTGGAAAAAATTCCACGCATGGCACCGCCTTCGACAACGAGGGCATTCTTTATCGCGCTTCGGGTGTCTGTGTCTTTGTTTACCATCGCTTTTGATCCTCGGAGGAAATCAGGTTTTAGACTTCCGGTTTACGGTTTTCGTATTCCTTGCTTCAAAAAAGAAAAAATACTACCAGTTTTTGACGTATGTGAAAGAACTTTTTTACAGAAGGTAGTATATTTAGTTCAAATAAAAAAGTGATATTACCGGTGATTAATCGGTTTTTCAGGTCATGCAGAACTTTTGAGAAAGTACTGCCACAGGGATGTTTAAAAATGTCTTGATGCAAGATAAACGGCATCCCTTAGGGTGAAGAAGATGGCGTAAAGTGAAGAGCGAGATGAAGAAAAAAGCTTGTATGCCGTACAGCAAGGGTGTATTCTGCATCATGGAAGGAATGAACATGATACGGAACAGATGGATACTCATCGCTGTCATGGTTCTTCTTTCGTCATGCGCGCCCGTTATTTCACAGGAGACGCTCAGCCAGTCGGATCGACATCTCACCTTTCAGGAATTGATCAGAAATCCCGACCAGTATCGAGGCGCAGTCATCGTAATCGGGGGGCGTATTATCGGCATCTCGCATGACAATGAAGAAACATGGCTTGAGGTTTTACAGCAGCCGCTTGGCCGGCGATATAAACCGGAAATATCCGATGAATCGCACGGACGCTTCCTGGTGCGCTTTCGGGAACAGCTGGACCCTGAAATATACCGGAACGACCGATTGATTACTGTTGCCGGTGAAGTCGAGGGAGCGCGTCATCGATTGATCGATACGCTGAACTATAACTATCTCGTCGTTATGCATCGAGAATCACATATATGGCCGCTTGGCGAGGCAGGAGGTTCTCGGTTTCATTTCGGAATAGGAATTAATTGGATTCTTCATTAATGATGAAGCGCAGGATTATCATCATCGCGATTATTTTTCTTGTGACCGCGTGCGCGCCCTTTTCGAAGAATGTCATGCGGCAGGTTGATACGTCCGTGACATTCAGTGAAATTCAGAAATCACCGGAATCATATCAATCGAGGACCATCATGGTGGGCGGCGTCATCATCGAGACCCGCAACGATAAAGATGGTACAAGCATAAAGGTACTGCAGACAAGCCTGGATATGGAAAAACGTCCCGCTCATCGTGATCGATCGCAGGGCAGGTTTCTCATTCGATACACCGGGTTTCTTGATCCTGTCATTTATGCGAAGGGACGTGACATTACCGTTGTCGGCGATGTTGTCGGTGAAGAGGTCCATCCTCTCGGTGATATTCAGTATGGTTATCCGGTCATCAGGGTGCGCGAGATCTATCTATGGAAAAAGCGAGAGCCATACGAACATCTGCCCGGACCCTATCTGTCCCCGTTCTGGTGGGATCCGTATCCCTACTGGTGGCACGGGCACTCTTATTATGACAGACCAGTACTCAGGAAAAAACGCAGCGGGACGTGTACGCGCTCGCGCCATGCCCGTTCCGAGTGATCTGCTCCGGGATACTTCCGGGTGATCCATGTCTCGTCCCTTCCGTACCCCGCCGACTGCATAATCATGTCGACCTGTTTCTGGAAGGATTCATACATCATATCGATGGTTTCCGTGCCGTAATCGAAGTATATCCTGTGATGTGCCGGGTCCGGTATCATTTCTTTCAGATATTCGAGAATAGCCGTATCGACGGCGGGCCAATGAGTCGATAGACAACCCGCACCGCCAAAGATGGAAGGATATTCGCACAGGGCGTAGAGCGACACCAGGCCCCCCATGCTGGAACCTATGATAAACGTATGCTTACGGTCGGTTGCTGTATGATAGTGTTCATCCACGAAGGGCTTTACTTCGTCGATGATGAAATTCAGATAATTGTCCGATAAGGGCTTTCCGCCATGCTCGTCAATACAGCGTGCCATCATCGCGCCTGCTGCCTGAGACTCCAGCGGACGCTGCGGTGTATATTCCCGCATCCTTAACGGCGTATTCCAGATGCCGACCACGAGCGCCGCCTTAATGGTCCCCTCGGAAATGAGCCGACACATTGCTGCATCGATACCCCAGTCGATGCCGATAAACGATGTTTCCGAACAGAAGAGGTTTTGACCGTCATGCATGTAGATAACAGGGCATCCGATTTTTGCTGATTCATCGTATGTGGGAGGTGTCCAGATATCGACGGTGCGGGCTTCGACGAACCGGGAAGGAAAGTCGTCAATCCGTTTAATCGTACCCGTCACGAATGGGATCATTGACTCCATGCTCCACTGAAAATTTATCCCTGCCTGAAGGCGATCCATACAACCGTCTGTCTTCATTCCGGGGTGTGTGTGCGCGACAGGGACAATCCTGTTGCTGTTATGAAGGAGACATCGGTGGTTTATATCGTCATAACGATTTGATACCACTTCGAATTTCACTGATGTCGGGATCGTTGCCGCTGTTGGTTCGTCTTTAGAAAGGAGATAAATTTACAGAACATGTCATACTGCCGGGAATCAATTTCAATGCCGTCCACAATTTCCTTTACCAGACCGATTTTATAGGCGTAGTAACCGTTTTCGTCATCAAAAATTTCGTTGAGCAGTCGATCCACGTCGTTGTTGGACAAACCTGTGATGGTCATTTTTTGAAGTCTGGACAGATAATCCCGGATATTGAACAGACCTTCATGTCCGTATATGATGAAGTATTTGAATATGCGGTCGGCCTCTCCGCAGGATTCGATCAGTTCAGATCTCTTGAATTTTTCAACAAGGCGTGTTCGCAGGTCCTCGTTCATGATCCACGGTCTTTCTCCGGGCGGATTCATGCAAAACCGCCGGGGTTTTTCCGCAATTTCGTCGAACTATACGGTATTGTCATAATCACGTCAATGCGATTCTCCCGAACATACCGTATATCGTGGTGATGAGCTTTGCTTTGATCTCCCGTATTCCTGTCTCGGGGTCACCAAGGATCAGTTCTACTTCGATGGTCAAAACGGTTATGGTGGATGACGGAAGAAAAATTCCGATCTCATGGAGCGGGCTGTTTCACAGAATAAAAAAAGCACTCGCCATGTTTGATACCGCAAGTGCTTTTTTAGTATCGCAAAAAATCTTATAAAGCTTTTACATTGGCGGCTGCGGGGCCTTTTTTGCCCTGCTCAATGTCGAAGCTCACGCGCTGGTTTTCATGCAGGACTTTAAAGCCTTCGCCCTGAATGGCGCTGTAATGTACAAACACATCGCCACCTTCGTCTTTTTCGATGAAGCCGTAACCCTTGCTCTCATTGAACCACTTTACGGTACCCTGGTACATCGCGGCAATCCTCCTTTCCTGATTTTTCTAAAGTTGGATCGCCACCATGAAAGAAACAAACCGAAGCTTGAAAGCTCAGCAGCGCATGTTCGTACTTCAAAAGGTCCAAATCCAAACTTTACCGTACCTACCGCTCTCTGCCGGAGAGGTACATTCCCAACGCGCCCAATATATCGCAAATTTTAAGCAAGTCAAGTATTTTTTACGTTGAAATGCCCAGACAGTATAGACTTTCGTTCGTTACCGAAGGGCGGATCCTGATCTTTCGACGAACACACACTTATCGAGGCCGTCCCGATACTGGTATTGGCTTGATTCTGTTCAGGGAATTTTATCCGGGGTGGATGGGCGTTTTTCAAATGCATCATCAAAAGTGTCGTCCGGTATGCCGTCATGGCGGGGTAGTTATCATGAGGGATAGTGTTATGATTGCACGGATAGAAAAGGATTTATTGCCGGACGGGGCGACCATTACCAGCGCACCGGATTTTATCGTATTTCCCACGACGTCCGGGCTCTGCAGATTTCCGTATTATCGACAGGACGTGTAAGGCTGTGCAAAAAGAGAAGATCTTTTTTGTCTTCCCGGCCGATGGAAATCTCGTTATCGTACAGCGCCTCGGCCAGATAGTTTATTTCTAGTTCCTGTAATGTATGGCTTCTGAGAAATCCGAGAGGGAAGCTGTCGATAATCCACTCAATGTATCTCACGTTATTGACGTGTTCATTCATGTCGAGATCCCTGTATGAGACCCTGAGACTCTTGGAGGCATCTGCTATATTGGGATTTGGTAACTTTTTGAGTTTTGTGGGTGAAGTGCTTTTACTGCTCTCATTGAACTCGATGGTGAAGTACGAATCCGGTCGTCGGGGGGTTTTATCCCGTTGATCCATGACAAACCACACGGTGCAGGCCTCGCCGAGGCAATGGTCTGCGCTGTCGAGGATTGTGAAATCGCGGTAACAGAATATTCGATCATTGCCTGTCGGTTCCGTTCGAATGGTAATGGTTTCATCCAAGCGGGGGAATTCGTGTATTGTAATGCGCTGTCGTGCCAATACCCACAACAGGCCTTTCGCCCGCAAGTGAGAGACACCCATGTTGAGGTGAGCCGCATGTTTTAATGCGGCCTCCTGCATAAAACGGCACAGTGCCGGCAGAGTTGACAGTCCTTCAAAATTGACATCATAAGAACGGACTGAAAAAGCTTCGTTCCATACCCGCCGTATGGTGTTGTCGGAATCCTTGTATTGCCTCATATGTATTCGTACGTACCGTGTTCTTTCAAAATCGTTAAATCGTTACCTGGAACAGTATCGGTCCGATTCCCGTTTGAGCAACCCGCTGTCGACGAGACTTCCCGACGATGCAAGGGATACATGAGAAGTATGTGTATCATCGGTGAGATTTCTCTCAAAATCAAGGGGAAAATGGCGGGTCGGCGGCTGCATCAATTGTCATAGAATGACATATCTCTGCTTCCTGCGCCGGCAGACAGACAGTCTTTGCTTAACTTTTTGACGACTTCTGTCGATTAGGATACAGCAGTGTTTTTATATATTATTCCGGCACAGGGTGCATTGTGAAAGAAGACACAGAGATGAAAGCCGTGGTTACCTTCTCAGTGAGTCATTACCGTTTCTGTATTTCAGCGCATGAAGTAAAAGCTATCATCACGGCACCGTCAATGAGCAGGCTTCCCGTCGATGCTGCAGGCGTAGAAGGGGTTTTTGATTATCATGGGAAAGTCGTTACTGCCGTTTCTCTCCGCAGGAAGCTCGGATTGCCTGATCGCTCGGATGAATCTGATGTATGGATTATATCCTGTGTCACTTCCGTCCCGGTGGCCTTTCGCGTTGATGCCGTCCTGAAAGTCGTTCCTGCCGGCAAGGTCGAGTGGCGGCAGGTCGATGGGCTTCGGGTTGACTCCGTTGATCGATATGCCCTGTACGAAAACGAAATATTTTTTCTTACCTCCTGCAAATCCCTTCTTGCCATGCCGGTTATTCCCGAAAGGGTTGAGAACGGAATAATGGAGGGTTCTGTCGAGACGGACACAGCGGAGCCGGAAAGTGGCCAGATGAATAAAATGATTACCGGTGATGGAGCCGCCATCGAAACCGGGAGCCACGTCGAGACGAGATCGATTATAGAGATTCAGAAGCCGGCAGACGACTACGGAAAAGATCCTTCCGCGATTGAAGCACAAAAGAACAAAGAGGCGTCACATCATTCATTAAAGTCCATTTCACGAAAAAATAGATGCGACGCCGATCGGCATCGATTCCGCCGGGAATCACCAAAACAGAAAAAAGGCGCAACGGTTTCCTCACTGAAAATGAAATACTGCATCTCATCGTTGAAGAAACAGCCGGCACGGGTGATAGTGCAGCATGATTCACCGGGTCAAATCATCGGGGTGGATAGGAACTTTGGGTGGAAACTGCCGTTGGGGACTGTTGCCATTGTAACGGCCCTCTGTTTATTTCTATTTCTTCATTTCGGCATGAGGGAGAAGCGCCTCGTTGCCGTGACACATCACACTTTAAAAGAAGAATCGGAACTCACCGGTCGATTGTCTGCTCAGGGTGCAATTGCCGGTGTGTCTGCCCGAATGATGCATGGCGACAGCGGACCGGAGGGATCCGTCCATCTGTCTGGAAATCCGGTGAATGATGAACGGATACTGCAACTTCCGGTGCGCGTGGCTTTCGCAGCGGAATCGGATCATACGGCTGCAATCAACGGGCTACAGGCCGGAATGATATCATTCGACAAAACCGCAGACCGACGTGGTGACGTCGAGAATGTCATTCCTGCTCAACCGGATGCACGGGTTGAAATGCTGCGGGTGGAAACGCAGCAGTACACCGTTACTGTTGAACGATTGCCGATCGATAGAGCAGCCACGGAATCCGAACGGCCGACGCCGGCCGTATCGTATGATCGTATCATCCATATTGTGGTGAAAGGTGATACCCTGTGGGATATTGCCGAACGCTATCTCGGCGATCCGTTCCGATATCCCCAACTGGCATCGCTCAGTAATATCCGTGATCCTGACTGGATATATCCGGGAGATGTGGTGCGAATCGTCAAGAAAACGCCACAACGGAGCAGATGATCGTCGCTTGGGACTTTCGACGGATGCTTTCAGTCATAGAGCGTCAAAGAATATTGGAACGTGTCATTCCTCCTTGCCATTTGTGCATCCCTTCTTCATTTGCCGGGATCATGGGGATACGGACACGGTCGAGATAAAAATTGCTAATGTGGGGGCAGCGATTCATACGCATAAATAAATTGCAAGATGATGTCGTTGAAAGTGTTTGTGATGATCAGCCTTCTGAATTGACACTGCATTAAGGGGTGAGAGGATGAAGAAAAGAAATATTATTATCCGTATTATATTGCTGGGGCTTCTGATCGGATGCGTCATGGTGGCGGGATGCACTCCACCGCTGATTGATGCCGCAACATCAAACGACATAAGGGAAATGGAGGCACTGTTCAATAAAGGTGTCGATGTTAATGAAGAATGGATTCTCGGCACCACCGCACTTTATGAGGCGGTACGCAACAATGCTTCATTGGAGACGGTCCGTTTTCTCCTCGATAAAGGCGCCGATGTTAATAAAGGCATGAGCAACGGATGGACACCGTTGCTTGTTGCTGTCGATAATGGTAATGAAAACATCGTGAAGCTTTTACTTGATTATGGAGCAAATATGACAGGCAGGGAACCTATGCGGCATTGCACTCCTGTGCAACTTGCAGAAGAAAAAGGGTATGCGATGATTGCCCGTATGCTTCGGGATAAAGAGCAGCAACAATATGAGAAACTATATGCAACAAAAAGTAACCAGTCTGCCGCATCGCCCTCCACAAATCATCACACCAATACATCGACAAGCTCTCAAAAATCGTGGCTCGGCATATCCATACAGGACGTTACGCCGGAACTTGCACAGGCATTCGGAATGCGGGATGCAACCGGTGCGCTTGTCGTTGACCTCACGAATCAATCTCCGGCAGAACAATCGGGCCTCAAAAAGGGCGATGTTATTCTCGAAGCACATCGAACAAAAATCAACAAAGCGGCTGAACTTCCTCCCATTGTGTCATCTTTGAACCCCGGTGATAATCTGCTGTTATTGATAAAGAGAGATGACAGGCAATTTTACGCGGTGGTGAAACTTGATCCGGTTCCCCAGACAACGGCGCAAGGAATGAAAACAACACCGGCCTCGCCGACCGGTTCGTCATTCAAAAATGATTCAGACAGTAACGTATTGATGTCTGATGTTGACAAGCTTCCGCAGATGCAGGCCTTGCCGAGGAAGAGTGCTTGCGCCATTGTTATCGGCATCGAAAAATATCGCCAGGCACTCCCCACGGCAGATTACGCCAAACGGGATGCCCAGACGGTGACGGAGTATCTTTCCCGGGTCATGGGCTATCCTCCACAAAATATCGTAACCCTCCTCAATGATCGTGCAGCCAAAAGCGATATGGAAAAATACTTTGCAAAATGGCTCGCCAACAACGTGGAAACCGACAGTTCCGTCTTTATCTATTATTCAGGGCATGGCGCACCTGGTCCGAAGACGGGAGACGCCTTCCTGGTTCCCTACGATGGCGACCCCTCGTTTATTGAGGAGACAGGTTATCCTCTTACGCGACTCTTTGCCAAGCTTGAGAAACTCCCTGCGAAGGAAATTGTCGTGGTTCTCGACTCCTGTTTTTCCGGTGCCGGGGGTAGAAGTGTGCTCGCCACGGGAGCCCGACCCCTCGTGATGAACCTGAATACGGCACCCGTACGGAGTGACCGGATAGCTGTCCTGTCCGCCTCATCGGGAAGCCAGATCAGCTCGACTTATGAAGAGCAGGGGCACGGCCTGTTTACCTACTTCCTGCTGAAGGGGATCAAAGACGGACATTCCGAGCTTGGGAATCTGTATGGTTATCTCAAGCCTCGGGTGGAGCAAATAGCGAGGAAAACATATAATAACGAGCAAAATCCGGGGTTGATTGCTCCGAAGGGACTTGTGAACCTGAGACTCTATGATCGGTAGCTGCAGGAGGCTGTTGTGAAAAAAATATATAGTGCAGTTGTAATCCTATTTTTTTTAATTTCGCTGGTTGGATGCGCAGGAGCGCCGGCATTGTATACGGCTGCAGGTGAGGGCGATGCTTTTACTGTAAAAGCCTTGCTTGACCAGGGCGCTGATGTGAATGAAAAAGGTGGAGGCGGGATATTAAATGACAGTAACGCGTTAGATGCTGCAAGTTCGCAAGGCCACACCGATGTAGTAAAACTGTTGCTCGACAGAGGCGCAAATATTAATGCATCACACGGGAATATGGGGTGGACTGCGTTGAGTTCGGCAGCGTGGAGAGGCCATACCGATATAGTAAAGTTATTGATAGACAGGGGTGCTGACATTAATAAGGCTATTGTAGCATTGAACAGAGGGGTTGGGACTGGAAATGCCATCGAACTTCTCAGGGAGCAGAAGCGAGAAAAAGCAACTGTTCAGTCCGCGATGGCTAAGTCTCGGCTCATGCCGGAAAACCCGTCTACTCATGCAACCATCACATCTGATGTTGACGTTCTTCCTCAAAGGGAGACAACGCCGAGGAAAAACGCCTACGCCATAGTCATCGGTATTGAGCAGTACCGTCAGAAACTTCCCCGGGCGGATTTTGCCGCGGCCGATGCAAAGACGGTTCGCGAATATCTGACCGAAGTGATGAGCTATCCCGAAGAGAATGTGGTTACGCTGGTGAATGACTATGCGTCGTATGTTGACATGGCAAAATATTTTGAAAGGTGGCTGCCCAATAATGTTGAAAACGACAGCACGGTTTTTGTGTATTATTCAGGTCACGGCGCTCCGAATCCCTTGACGGGTGATGCCTCCTATCTGGTTCCTTACGACGGCGACCCCTCATTCATCGATCAGACGGGCTATCCTCTGAAACGACTGTACAATGCCCTCGGCAAACTTCCGGCGAAAGAAATAATTGTTGCCCTGGATGCCTGTTTTTCCGGCGCGGGGGGAAGATCTGTTCTGGCGGAGGGTGCGCGGCCACTGGTGATGAATCTGCAAAGTTCTTTTGCTTTGTCGGGGAACGTAAAGGTAATGGCTGCGTCGTCAGGTAATCAGATCAGTTCGACCTATAAGGACAAAGGCCACGGTCTGTTCACCTACTTCCTGCTCAAGGGGATCAAGGATGAGGATGTGGTGAAAGAGGATGGTTCGCTGGCCGTCAGAAATCTTTTCAGTTACATTAAACCCCGGGTGGAGCGCATCGCCCGAAAACGATACAACAACGAACAGACACCGCAATTGATTATGCCCGATGATTTATAAAAACAGCATATAACGGTTATAGTGAAATGAACACGATGAAAAAATTTTTGGTAATTCTCGTGCTGCTCCTGGTTCCTGTTTGTTCTTTTGCCTCAGAAACTCCGGTGTGGATCGAGGCGACGGGCGAGGCCTGTCTCGGGGAAATCGACACGCCGAAGGAAGTAAAAGAACGGGCGAGGCGGGATGCACAGAAGAATGCACTGGAAAAAGCAGTGGGTGTCTTCATCAAATCCCATACCCTCGTTTCAAACAGTCAACTGGCGGAGGATCTCGTCTATGCATCGGTACGAGGACGGATTGAAAAAACGGAAGTACTGCACGAGGGATGGGATCAAAATGAACGAGACCGTTTCCGAGTGACAATTAAATCACTCGTAAAACCGGTGTATCCTGAAAAGGGTACGGGGCTTGCCGTGAAGGTCTTCCTTTCAAAAACGGACCTGAGGGAGGGTGATTTGGTAAAAATATTCTACGAGGCGGACAGTGACTGTTACGTCTATCTTTTTTCCATCGCTGCGGACGGGTCGGTGACCCTCCTCCTGCCGAACTCGAATCAAAAGGACAATTTTACGAAAGCACGGACGGTCAGAGAGTTTCCTCCCCCGGAAAGTCCCGTGCGCCTCACTGCGGCGTTTCTCCCCGGGCATGCGAAAGCCTTTGCGGAGGAGCGGATAAAGCTGATTGCCACCAGACACAGGGAGAATCTCCTGCCTCTCGGATTCCGGGAAGGAATGTTCAATGTCTATGATTCACGCTCGACGGGAATGATCAGCGATCTGGTAAAACGGCTCAATCAGCTTGATATAACCGAGTGGGCTGAGTCTACCGCCGTGTACACCCTGAGAAAATGATTTCGTGCTGAATTACCTTTTCCGTGAATTTTCATTCACCTGCATCTTTGCATGACGGGCTATACGATTGATTGCCCATCGGCTTTGAGGGCCAGCTCTTCCAGGTGTTCCCACCGGTCATAGGCACGTTCCAGCTCCTGTTCCAATTCATCAAGTCTCGCCCGCATTTCCGCAATCTTCGTTCCGGCGTTCCTGTAGAGTTCGGGATCGGCCAAGACATTGAAAAGATCCTGCTTTTGTGTCTCAAGCTTTTCGATAATGTCCGGGAGTTCCTCCCGTTCACGTTGCTCCTTGAAGGTGAGCCTGCGGGGGCCGGTTGATACACTGCGAGGTTTCTCTTTTTTGGGCTTCGGTTCAGGAGGGGCTTCCTCCGTCGGGAGCCGCTGATGGAGCCAGTCGTCGTAACCGCCCATATATTCGTTTACCCGGCCCGATCCTTCAAAGACCAGGGTGGATGTGGCGACATTGTTCAGGAAAGTACGATCGTGGCTTGCCAGCAGTACCGTTCCGGTGTACTCTATCAGCATGGATTCCAGCAGTTCCAGGCTTTCTGCGTCAAGGTCGTTGGTGGGTTCGTCCAGGACCAGCATATTAGATGGCCGCGTGAAGAGTCGGGCCAGGAGGAGCCGATTGCGCTCGCCGCCCGACAGGGTGGCGATGGGAGCCCTGGCCTGGGCGGCTGAGAACAGGAAGTCCCGCAGATAGCCGATGACATGGCGTCGCTTTCCATTTACCGTGACCATATCGCCCTCGTCAGTCACATTTTCCTGAAGAGTCTTGCTTTCATCGAGTTGACCTCGAAGCTGATCGAAGTAGGCAACCTGCAGGCGGGTTCCGTGTCGCACCGAGCCGCTGTCCGGTTCGAGCTCTCCCAACAGAATCCGAAGCAGCGTAGTTTTGCCGCAGCCGTTTGGTCCCATCACGCCGATTTTGTCGCCACGTACGACGGTTGTGGAAAAGTCCGTGATCAACGGATGGTCGCCATGGGTGATGGTGATATTGTTTGCTTCGATGACTAATTTCCCCGACCGCTCAGCCTCCTGCATTATGAGGCGCAGGTTGCCGCTCCGGGCGCGGCGCTGCTCCACTTCGGCGCGCATCTTCATCAGTGCCCGCACTCGACCCTCATTGCGGGTTCGCCGTGCTTTGATCCCCTGCCTGAGCCAGATCTCTTCATGCTGAAGATGCTTGTCGAATTCAGCGTTGCGTGATGCTTCGTTTTCCAGCAGTTCCTGCTTGCGGGTAAGGTAATCGTCGTAATTGCCGTCAAATGAGGTCAGGATGCCCCGGTCGAGTTCCACGATGAGGGTGCACACCCGATTAAGAAAGGCCCGGTCGTGGGTGACAAAGATCATGGTTTTTCCCGAGCGGAGAAGAAACTGTTCCATCCACACAATGGCGTTGATATCGAGATGATTGGTCGGTTCGTCAAGCATGATGATGTCCGGCTCGCTCACCAGTGCCCGCGCAAGGAGCACCCGCCTCTTAAGTCCGGCGGACAGGGTGGCGAATACCGCCGCTTCGTCGAGCCCCATGCGGGAGATGACCGTCCGGATCTGCTGATGCGGCTGTCCCGACGAAACGATATCGTAGACGGTGCCGTCGAGATCGATGGGTACTTCCTGGGGCAGAAGTGATGTTTTCAGCCCCTGGATTTTCGTTATCATGCCGCTGTCGGGAGACCGCTCGCCATGGATCAACCGAAGCAGTGTGGATTTGCCGGTACCATTGCGGCCGATCAGGCAGATCCGCTCGCCTCGCTCGATCTGCCAGTTCGCCCCATCAAGCAGTAACGGACCGCCGAATCCGATGGTCACATCCTTGAGGGTTACCAGGGCCATGGGGTCGTCCTTTCAAATCCGTCTATCATCTCAAACCTTTACTGACCGTTAGAAAAGTCCCAAGTTGAGGCTGTTCAAAAATGTCCAGATTCAAGGCACCAAAATTTCTGAGGAACGAGTCGTACTTATGAGTACGTCGCAGTGACGAAGAATGGGGTAACGCCGCAGATGGGCATTTTTCAACAGCCTCTTTACATCATGTTAACTGCTGGGATTTTGTGTGCGTCCCTTTACATAGGCGACATCTTCCCGGAGATTGACGCCGTCCGCCGCTGTCGTGGCCAGTTCGTCACAACGCTCGTTTTCCCGATTTCCCGCGTGCCCGCGGACCCAGACAAACCGGACCCGATGCAGATCGCACAGTTCGAGCAGCTGTGCCCACAGATCGACATTTTCGGCGTGGTCTTTCTTTGTGCGCATCCAGTTGTTATCCCGCCATTTTTGAGCCCATCCCTTATCGATACCGTTCACAACATACCGTGAATCGCTGTAAAGTACCACGTCGGCAGGCTTCTTCAGGGTTTCAAGGGCTGCAATGCAGGCCATCAGTTCCATACGGTTGTTGGTGCTCAATCGAAAACCTCGGGAGAGTTCGATCCGCTTCTTTCCGTCTATGATGACCGCGCCGTACCCACCGGGTCCGGGATTGCCACGGCATCCCCCGTCGGTATAGATGATAACCGCACCCGGCGTTGCCATGTCAGCACCATGGGCGGTATCGGTGCGGTTGCTGCGGAAGGTATTTTTCAGCGATACCGGGTTTTCCAGCCATTGCTTCGCTTCGGTCAGTGTGGAAAAACCCTTGTAACGGGATCCGGCATAGCCGCGGATCTGTTCCTCGGCACCGCCCGGACCGAACCAGTTTATATAGATGCCAGGTGTGCGACCGTTTAGTACGGCGTAGTATTTTTTCGGTTTCCCCATGGGATGATCTCCCGTACGGCGACTTCCCTGATTAAGGCGTAAAGGTCATGCCGTTTTTTATCGCGTCAGATGTCTGTATTTGATCCGGTGCGGCTGATCGGCGGCCTTTCCGAGCCTCTTTTTACGATCCGCTTCGTAATCGGAATAATTACCTTCAAACCACACCACGGTGCTGTCTCCCTCGAAGGCAAGAATATGCGTAGCAATGCGGTCAAGGAACCAGCGGTCGTGACTGATGATCACGGCACATCCTCCGAAGTGCTCCAAGGCCTCTTCAAGGGCACGCATGGTGTTCACATCAAGGTCGTTTGTCGGTTCGTCAAGCAGCAACACGTTGGCGCCCTCCTTGAGGATGCAGGCAAGATGAACACGATTTCGCTCACCCCCGGAAATCATGTTGACCTTCTTCTGCTGGTCCGTCCCGGAGAAATTGAACCGTGCCACGTATGCCCTTGAGTTTACTTCCCGTTTCCCCAGCTCGATCAGATCCCTCCCCCCGGAGATCACTTCCCATATGGTCTTGTTCGGATCGAGTGTGTTCCGCTCCTGATCGACGTATGCCAGAGAGGCCGTTTCGCCGATTTTGATCGTTCCTGAGTCAGGTGCTTCCTTTCCGGTTATCATGTTGAAGAGGGTCGTTTTGCCTGCGCCGTTCGGTCCGACGACACCGACGATGCCGCCCGCGGGTAAAGCAAATGTCATTCCTTCGAACAAAAGCCGGTCGCCGAATGCCTTGCTCACATTCTCCGCTTCAATGACGACCTTTCCGAGACGGGGTCCCGGCGGAATATAGATTTCCAGATCTTTTTCCTGTTTTTCAAGGTTCTCACTCAGGAGTGTTTCATAGGCATTGATACGGGCCTTTGACTTTGTCCGGCGTCCCTTCGGCGACATTCCGATCCATTCCAACTCCCGTAGCAGGGTCTTTTGCCGTTCCGTTTCCCGTTTTTCTTCCTGGTGCAGCCGATGCCGTTTCTGTGCAAGCCACGAAGAATAGTTCCCCTTCCAGGGAATACCCTGTCCCCGGTCGAGCTCCAGAATCCACCCGGCCACATTATCCAGGAAATACCGGTCGTGGGTAACGGCGATGACCGTCCCTTCATAGTGCTGGAGATGCCGTTCGAGCCAGGCGACCGTTTCCGCATCGAGATGATTCGTCGGTTCGTCCAGGAGCAGGATGTCCGGCTTCTGCAACAGCAGCCTGCAAAGGGCCACCCGTCGCTTCTCGCCGCCTGAAAGAATTCTGATGGGAGTATCTCCCGGAGGACATCGCAGGGCATCCATGGCCATGTCAAGACGGGAGTCGATATCCCAGATGTCAAGGTGATCGATTTTTTCCTGCAATTCGCCCTGACGTTCTATCAGGCGACTCATTTCGTCGTCGGACAGGGGTTCAGCAAATTTTTCACTGATTTCATTGTATTCCCTCACGAGATCCACCGACTCCCGCATGCCTTCTTCGACGACGGTCTGTACCGTTTTATCCGGATCGAGCACCGGTTCCTGTTCGAGAAACCCCAGTGTGTATCCAGGTGAGAGGACGGCCGTGCCGTTGTAGTCCTGATCAACACCCGCCATAATGCGGAGAAGTGAACTTTTCCCGGAGCCGTTCAATCCCAGAACGCCGATTTTGGCCCCGTAAAAATATGACAGAGATATGTCTTTTAATACGGGTTTGTTCTGATAGAATTTACCGACCCGCATCATGGTATAAATAATCTTTTCCGCTTCATGACTCATGGGACACCCCTCATATTTTTATAGTATCGAGATCGTACCGTACCCATTCACGGAGACGACAATCAATATAGAATCAGAATCTTACCCACGCACACCTTCATATAATGATCTGTCGTTTCTGTGAAAAGAAAAAATGTAAACATACCCGCCCAACGGCCGTCACCATCAGTTATTTGCTGAAGTAAAAATGTTCCGGGATGAATGGGAACAGTTACATGCCGCCGTCTTCTCACCACAGATTCTTCAGAACCAGGGAAAGAACGAGAAGCGTCCCAAAAGCGGTATTCAGCTTGGCCGTTATGGCATCGGCGTCCCGAGGGATCTGTTTCCTCATCTGTCGAAAGAGGCCGAACGCAACGGGGAGCGAGAAGAAGACGATGAGCGACCAGAAATTCAGCGGTCCCAGAAATGACATCAGCAGAATGCCGAGATACGAAAGGGTTACCAGCAGTAAATAAAAATGAAGCCCGTTTTTCTGCCCGAGGCGGATGGCAAGCGTTTTGATTCCCCTTTCGCGATCCGTTGCAATGTCTCGGATGTTGTTGGCAAAAATTACCAATGCCACCAGAATGCCGAAGGGAATCGAAATCCAGAAGGCCCCCAGGCTCAGGGCCTGACGCTGAACATAATAAGCCCCTTCAACCATGAGCGGTCCCCACATCAGAAAAACCGAAACCTCCCCCAGGGCGCTGTATTTGTATTTGAACGGCGGCGCCGTATAGGTTACGCCGGCTGTGACGCCGATGATGCCGATGAGCAGTATCATCCAGCCGCGTGTCATTGCCAGATACAGGCCCATGAGAACGGCAAGAATGATGAGACCATAGGCAGCAATCTTCACCTGGTCCGGATTGAGTTTTCCCTCGACAAGCGGATGTGGGCGATATTGAGCTGTTGATACCCCGAGTGTGTCGACTCCGTTCTTCACATCATAGTAGTCATTGATAAGATTCGTTGCTCCGTGGATCATGACCGCTGCCAGCAGGGTTATTGCGAACAGTCCCCATGAGAATTCTCCGTCGATGGCTCCCAGCGTTGCCCCGACGCTCACGGAAATTGTCGTCATGGTAAACGACCACGGCCTGCTGCCAAGAAACCAGTTTCGATAAACGTTCATGGAGTTGTCCTTTGTGGGTTCTTATTTTCCCGACGGGTCTGGCCGTTATTGCTGGTTCGGTTATTTGTTCTGTTCGGCAAAGAGGTCGTCGGCGCAGCCGTCATAAATTTTCATATCGTCCCGTTCCGGAAATGTTGGGGTGCACCCTCCGCACCCATGCGGTGCCTTCGTTCCACACCCGTTACCGGAATAAATCGCTTCATGAATTCTCCTGGTCCATGCCGCTGCGTTCCATCCGCTAGCCGATCCGGACAGATCCAGCATGGAGCAGATACAATAATCTTCAACTTGAAACAATACTTCTTCGATATTCATCAATAAATCCTTCACGCAGCATGCCATGTTTCGATCGACGGACATGAAACTGCCGCTGCTGTCGATAACCTTTATCAGGCCGTCTCTTATCCAAGCTTGCCGTTTTTGTAAATGTTTTTTTAGGGGGTGTCCCGTCTGTCTCCTCATCCATAGGTTATTTTGCCACCGATCTCTTCACTGAAAATTTTTATGAGAGGATGGTTTTGGGAAATGGTTTCAGATGTCGATCCGGCAGATGTGAAACTTCCTTATTCGGTTTCGATAATAACACCGCACTGCTCGCACCGGTAACGGACCTTCTCTGTTTCTGCCGCTTCTATCGTTTCAAAATCATAGTGCTTTCTGCCATGCACCTCGTAACACTCGGGACAGTACCGCTCGTGCAGATCATCGGCATTGATGGTCAGATGGCAGTGGCGGCACCGCAGCATATTTTTCTTGTCCGGCAAAAGAGCCAGGGAAAGGTGTCTGCATGAGGTCATAAAAACTACCGCTTTCCGGGTCGAGCGACCATATAATAATGATACGTAATGTCCTTCTCTCGCGTTGCGCGGGTTCATTTCGGTAACGAGGAAGACAAAAACAAGGGGAAAAACATCTTCCTTACACCACCGTCATGAGTAATGCAAGGGGCGCAATGATAAGAGATGAGGCGTCTTCCAATACGGCGGGACAGTGAGTCTTTCGATACCGCACATCACCGGTGGGAGTTACGTTTTTTTGTTTTCCATCGAACGGTCGGAGGTTTCTTTGTTCTGCGATCTGCCAGGATGTTCTTCTGTCGTTCTCTCCCCTGCCGAGTTTTTTCGACGAAACAGGCTTTTCCGGTGAAGGGATCACGCTCCGTCCAGTATATGAGGGTGGACCAGGTTGACGGCGTGGGTGTGAATATCTGAATCTGTTCGGGCAGGAGCTGCAGGTCCCGCAGGGCGAATGACCGGAGCCGGGCCATATCGTCGTCGGTGCACCCCGGATGGGCGGCGATAAGGTAGTAGGTGAGAAACAGATTTTGTTTTCCCCGTTTTGTCAGGTCAAAAAAGAGATCTCTGAAGGTAATAAGCTCTTCCCGGCCCGATTTTCCCATTTTATCAAGTACATGCGGTTCGGAATGTTCCGGTGCGATCTTCATCTGTCCCGAAACATGATGGCGGACGACCTGTTTCAGGTATTCCGCGCCGTGTTTCTTGTCGGCCAGAATGAGATCGTGCCGTATCCCTGACGCGATAATCACTTTTTTAACACCGCTCACCGCCCGTAGCGCCTTGAGTAGCGATATCTGCCGTTCATGATTGACGGTGAGCCGGGAGCATATCTTCGGGAAGAGGCATCGTTTGTCCGGGCAGGAGCCCTGTTTCTCTTTTCTTGCGCAGTCAATGCCGTACATGTTGGCCGTCGGTCCTCCCACATCCTGGATGATTCCCTTGAAACGGGGGTGCTCTGTGAGCGCGCGGGCTTCGTTGAGGATTGATGCCCGGCCGCGCCATATTATCTTCCGTCCCTGATGGACCGTTATGGCACAGAAATTACATTCACCGTAACATCCCCGATGGGTTGCGATGGAAAATCTGATGGTATCCAAAGCCCTTACATCACCCAGTTTCCGGTAGTAGGGGTGAAGGTCCCGTTCATAATACAGGTCGTGGACGGCATCGAGCTCTTCGCCGGAGAGTGGATGAGCGGGGGGGTTTGAATAAGATAGCGGGTGTCCTGTATCTGCGCCAGTGGCAGGGCGGTCATAGGATCGGTGTTGCGATAAAAACGGTGGAACATTTCCGTAAAGGCATCTTTATCCTGAGCCACTTTATTAAATGAGGGCAGTTCCAGACAGCCTTCCGGAATGGTGGGTGAGGCGTAACAAATTCCCCGGATGTCACGGGGATCGCCGCCCGCCGCAAGGCAGTCGGCACATTCAACAATAGACCGGTCCGCCATCCCATAGACCAGATAATCCGCCTTTGCGTCAAAAAGAATGGATCGACGTATCGTGTCGGACCAGAAATCATAATGGGCGACCCGGCGCAGGCTCGCCTCGATCCCGCCGAGGACAATGGGGCGGGTTTTTTTGAAATAGGTCCTGATAAGATTGCTGTAGACGATGGTTGCCCGGTCGGGTCGGCGGTTGTTCACGTTACCCGGTGTGTAGTCGTCCTGTTTGCGTTTCCGGCCTGTGGCGGTATGGTTGGCCACCATGGAATCGATGCAGCCACCGGTGACGCCCCAGAACAATCGGGGTTCCCCCAGCCGGCGGATGTCGTCGCCCGAGGCCGTATCAGGCTGGGCGATAATGCCCACCCGATAACCGGCGTTGAGCAGGACCTTCCCGATAACGGCCACACCGACAAACGGCGAATCAATGTAAGCGTCGCCGGTTATCAAGATGATATCGAGCCCGTCCCATCCAAGCTCTTTCACTTCCTTCTGTGTGGTGGGAAGAAACATAACAATTGCCTTGTGTGCCCTTCAGGCCCGTATCCGACAACACCGTCGTCTGCTCTTACCGCGTCATCAGTTTTCCGCTTTTTTTAAATCCGAACTTTTCATACAGGCCGATGGCGCTGCCCGTTTGCAGCACAAACTGCGTCGCGGCAGTCTCGGAATGGGTTAAAATACAGTCGAGCATCCATCGTCCCAGACCCATGCCGCGGTATGCGTCCGCTATAACGAGATCGGATAACCACGAAAATACCGTGCCGTCGGTGACAACCCGGGCAAATCCTATCTGCGAGCCGTTTCGAAACAGGGAAAAACAGAGGGATCTCGGTATAAGTTTTTCCACCACTTCCCGAGGACGCCGGTGTCCCCAGGGGGTCTCGGCGAGCAGTTTGCTGACGACATTGATATCGACCCGGTGTCGGTCGTCGGAAATGGTGAATTCTTCTTTATGCCATTCCATAATCTGCCCCTTGTGTCACCATATACCAATCTGTTTTATTTATCGATCTGTGCTTTCGCCTTTTTGAGAGAATGGGTTTTATTCTTTTCCGACAAAAAAGCGACAACTTTCAGATTATTCTCAGAATGGATATACGATCAATCTGCAAAAAAGCAAATTATTATAAAGGGCATACAATCCGACCGGGTGTTTCGAAGGAGGTACACCGATGTTTAACCACGCAAACTTGCCGAACAATTGAGATCCGCCACAGTTGCTATGGCGCTCATGTTCTTTCGATAGCCGACAGAATTTCTTCTTTTGCCCGGGTACCGCTCTCCCGCTGAAGGCTTGCCTCCAGGGCATTCCGGGCCCCGTCGCCGCCCAGTTGTCCGAGAGCCCATGCCGCGTGTGCCCGCACCAGTTCCTCCGGATCTTCCATAGCCTGTATCAGGTGGGGTACCATCCCCCGGTCGTCGGTATTGCCGAGGGCTACCGCGGCGTTTCTCTGGAAATATTTGCGCTCCCTCATATAGGTGTAAAGAAGCGGAGCGACGGCCTTTGTCTCGATTTCCCGGTCCATTCTCAGGAGGGCCGTCAGGCTGAAGTGTTTAGCTGTCTCCTCGAGGAAGGTGTTGACGGGCAGTTCTGCCGTGAGTTTTGCTTGATTATGCGGGCAGGCCTCCTGGCACAGGTCGCAGCCGTGGATCCAGCTCGCCATTTTCGGTCGCAGCTCACGATCGATGTACGGTGATGTGTTCGGGAAGCCATGGACGTTGACAACGTGGTTGAAGGTGAGGCATCGGCGCGGATTGATTCGTAAATTGGAGACAATCGCGCCTGTCGGGCAGGCATCCATGCATAACCGGCAATCGGGTGGGCAGTGTGTCCCCACCGCGGGAGAGTCGTACTCCAGTTCGGCGTCGACGATGAATGTGTGAATGAAAACGAAGGTGCCGATGCCCGGGGTGCAAAGGAATGTATTGCGGCCGATTGTACCGACCCCGGCACGAACCGCTGCAAGTCGGTCAGGGACACCCGACGATATCATGAACCATCGTCCGACCTGCATTCCCTTTCCTTCGAGGAACTTTCGCATAAGCTGAACTCGCACGCCCCCAAGTCGCGTCGGTGGTTCGATATATGAGCGCGACTGGTAGAGGCGTCCGATCTTGCCCACCAGATTTTCCGGGAAATGCTCCCGCATGTAGTCGTATACTGCGACAATTATGGATCGGGCGCGGGGCAGGCGGTCCTGCGGATTGACGGCCCGGTCGAGGCGAAGGCCCGACTCGACCGCCCAGTCGTAGTCCTCGGACCGTTCCTTCAGCGCCTCGGCGTACAGGGGAAACGGTTCCGCCGTTGTGACTCCTACCTTGCTGTAGCCCAGATCGAGGGCATAGCTTTTGATTTCTTCCGTCAGTGTCATGAATCAGCTCCTTCTTCTGAGAAAATTCGAAAATGGTAATTCAAAAATCGGATATTGCGGCTCATCTCCCACACCCAACTTTCAAAACCCTGAACCCCACCTTCTTCTTCAGTCACGTTTCTCCACCTTCATTTCCAGAACTATCCGCCCTCAGCCGCTGCATTTCACGCCGACATCGAAGCAGCCCGTTCTGTTAAACCGCATATCATTTGGGTCAACGTCGGCCATGATCAGTTCTCCTGCCGCAAAGATAAGATTAGATGCGGCGTTCAGGGCATATATACAGACTTTGTCGGGAGACTTTTTGGTGAGAAGGTTGCCTGCCCCGTCAAAATGGAATGTATCACCGACCTTATGCCCACTGTTGCACCCGTGAGCGTCCACCACTTCGAAGACGATCGTTTTGTTCGCAAATTGGGGAGCTTTTGAGAGGACATCCAGGTTTCTCGGATTTTCCATGAAGATTTTCATTTCCTCATCGCTGTAATCAAAATGTTTCTGAATATAGTTTCAAGCCGTGTCGTTCATTTTCATCGTCTGTCTCCTTCAATCGAAAATTTCCGGTTTGTCTTTTTAACCGGGATTAACGGAGATCCTGCACTTGTTGCAGCATTGAGTGCCGAGGAAGAGTTTGTTCCCGAATCGTAGGCATAGATAATATTTTCCTCCATTGGCATTTTGCTCGAATCCTTAAACCATTGGCCCCTCGAATCCTGAAAAAGACGGCGACTTTTTTCGGAGATGAACCAAAGCTTATAGGCAATATTCAAGTTCCCAGAAGCTGAAATCTGCCGGAATCAATCAGTCTTTTCATGGATTCGACGAATACGCCGGGGGCCTCATAGTCTGGATTGTTCCGGATCAGCATGGCCGCCCGTGTCAGTTGATTCATTTCCTGCAATAAATCGCCGGCATGACTGTCCTGCCGTGAACGGCACGGATGAGTAGCGAAATACAGGTTATTCGGATCGATATGCCGCTTCTTCACATGAAGAGCCGCCAGGGTTTCGCAATGGCACACGTTGTTCTCATTGACGAGGCCGCAGCGTTTCACCAGGAAATCCGTCAACCGTTTTCGCCCGCGGGAGAGCCGCTGACGGTATGCCGCCGGTGTCAGTCCCAGAATTTCAGCGCCATCTGCGCTTTTAACGCCCATGATTTCTCCCAGAATGACGGCCAGGCGGAGTTCCCGCTTCAGGCACAGCAGCAGGAAATGAACGCAAGCGAGTTTGGTTTCTTCCACAACCAGTTTCTCTTCGGCTTCAATGAAGGACGGTTTTCCCGCATCCCGGGTTCCTTCTTCAATCATGTGTTCACATGTTTCGAAGGTCAGTTTCCATCGCTCGGCCCTGCATTTCTGTGTGGTCAGCAGATGGTTGGAGGCGATCCGGTAGACCCACGTCTCGAAACGGCTCTCTCCTTTGAACGTGCCGAGATTAGTAATGACTTTAACCAGAATCTCCTGCGTGGCGTCTTCCGCATCGGCAGGAACAAGGAGCATCCGAATAGCCAGTCCGTAAATGTTATCCTGAATTCTTCGGACGATTGCTTCAAGGGCATTCTTGTCACCCAGTTTGGTCCGCTCAACCATGTCTGTCATCGCCGCTTCAGTGCTGTTTGATTTCTTCGGCATCTGTTCCACCTTTTTTCTGTTAGACAATTTTTGTTGCCACTTTGTGACAGAAAAAATTAAGAAGGGTATTCTTTATTCAGGAGGTCAAAGTATATTTACCAGTGGTTGTCACAATTAGTCAACAATACCTCTTCATTAACAGCATAGGTTCTGCGAAGATTTTACTCATTGCCGGTGCTGAAATCTTTTGATGACATTTCCGTCTTTGTGATAGAAAAAGATTATTCCAGACTTGTTTTCAGACTGCATTTCTCAGTGATAATCCTGAAAAATTTTTCACTCGGATTCCTTCCGCTTCCGAACACCGTCATTGGCAGGCAGCAATCTCTTTATAGAAAGGAGGTGGGTGTGTCGATGCTGATTTTCACTGGTGTTTTTCAACCAGCTATGTGATGGCCTCGTGAAAAGTCCTACTCCTGCGTTTCCCTCATCCCCCGTCATTGCGACATGCTCGTAAGTACGAACCTTTTCTCAGGTTTGCATGCCTCGAATTCGAATCTTTTCATACCATCGTCTTTAACTTTTTGCGATGTTGTCGAACCTAACCTTTTAAACCATTTATAGGGGGGTAACATGTGTGATTACAAGAAGTATGTCTTATTTTCGAAAGGCGCCGCTGCGATCATTGCTGTATTCTGCATCGTTATTGTTCTGGCGGCACAGCCGGTCTCGGCAATCGAGATAACGTTTCGGAGTTTCAGCGGGGCGGCTGCCATCGGTCCGCCGGCAGACGGATTTGCGGCGAAGCTGGAAGGCATTACCGCAACAACGCTTGGTGACAAGGACAAAGTTCAGTTCACCAAAATATCGCCAAGACCGGCCGTCCCTAAGGAATTTAAGGGCGATATTGTTGCCGCTGTCAGTGCGGGCGGTCCCCTTGCCGGGGGAAAGGGATTTGATGCTGCCTACATATCCGGTTCGAGTCTGAATAAAGCATGGGGCTTTATTTACAATTCGGGGGTTCCGTTCGGACCCAATTTCGATGAGTTCCTCGGTTTCCTTTACGGCAAAAGCATGGACAACGGACGTGTAACCGGACTTGATTTTCTCCAGAGCATCTTTGATAAGCGGAATGGGAATATCGTTGCCGTTCCGATTGCCGGAAGCTGCCACCAGGGCTCAGGCTATTTTATGAAGCCCGTGGGTGATGCCGGGTCCGTTCCCGGTATCGGCCTGAAAGGGCTGTGCCAGTAGAAGTGGACATTCCGTCGATGAGGCGGTCATTGATGAGATCAAGCCGGATGCGATCATAATGGCGACGGGAGCAACGCCAATTATACCAGCTATTCCCGGGGTGGAAAACAAAAACATCGATACTGGTGAAGCCATTCTCACCGGCGCTTCGTTCGGCAAGAATGTTGTCGTCGTCGGAGGCGGCCTCGTCGGTTGTGAAAACGCCGAATTTATGGCGGCGAAGGGAGCGAGTGTAACGATAGTGGAAATGCTCGACGATATCGCCGCGGATATGGGGTTGCTGGACAAAGCATTGCTCTTAATGCGTCTGGAGGAGATGGGTGTTACGCTTATAACGGGCGGAACGGTTACGGCATTTAGGGAAAAGGGTGTTGTCATGGAGAAAGCCGGAAAAGAAGAGGGCATGGGGGGGAGTCGATACAATTGTTCTGGCCCTCGGGTACAAGGCTGACGTGACGATGCAGCCGCTTCTCGAAAAGAAAGGGATTCCGTATCATATGATTGGTGATTGCGCCGGACCGCGAAAAATTGTAGAGGCCATCTACGAAGGATTTTTGAATGCCTATCAGCTTTAGCACTGTATATCTGTAGTGAGGCATTCAAATTAATGACAATGCAAGTGTAAACAATTAACCGGGAGAAGGCTCAGGTTTTCATAATATGAGATCAGGGCTTCTCCCCATGATTAAGAGTTGACGACCGGTTGCTTCACGGTTTCCTTTTTCGAGATGGCCGATAGTTCCGCTTTCTCTTTTTCGGTTTTCCGTCTTGCGGTGGGGTGCTTTCTTGAAGGATATCTTTCCCGATCCACAGAGGGGTGATCTTGAGTTTTTGAATAAGTTTCCGCAGATGGGGAAGATCTCTTCGTGTCAAAAAAGTCAGGGCCTTGCCCTTTTTGCCCATCCGTCCGCACCGTCCCGTGCGATGGGTGTATTGTTCGTCATCTCCCGGAAGATCCCAGTTTATCACATGAGAGACATTGGAAAAGTCAAGGCCTCTGCCGGCGACATCGGTGGCGATGAGACACCGTATTTTGTTCTTCCTGTAATCCCGGTATATTGAAGAACGTTTCTCCTGGCTGAGTCCGGCGTGTATGTATTCTATATTCTTAACTTCTTTTTTTATGTTTCGATACAGATCATCCACCTTGTGGCGGGCGTTGCAGAAAATAAGCACCTGCTGCATGTCCTCCTCCGTGAGATGTCGCAACAGTTCCGACCGCTTGTTTTTTGGATGAACGTACTGGAAGTGATGCTCGATACTTTCAGGTGATGTCCTCTCCTGCATGAGAGAGACATGCCGGGGATCATGAAGCGTTTTGTTGACCAGTTTTTTTATATCATGCGCCATGGTCGCTGCGAAGAGAAGTGTCTGATGTTCCTGGAGTATGCAGGACATGATGAATTCTATGTCGTCCAGAAACCCTGTCTTTAAAAGTTCATCGGCCTCGTCGAGGACCACGCACTTTACCTGGGACAAGCTGACCGTCCCGTCATACATGAGATCGATAAGCCTCCCAGGCGTTGCCACGAGAACATGCACTTCATGGTTAAGCTTGGCTTCCTGAATGCCCTTGCTGAATCCTCCGTATACCCCGAAGGGAAGCACACCGGACGAGGCCCCTATTTTATAGATCTCGTTCACGTACTGGATGCACAATTCGCGTGTCGGAACGACTACGAGGCCCTGGATAGCGTTGATCGTTGGATCTATTTTTTGAATAAGGGGGATCGTGCAGGCTGCCGTCTTTCCCGAGCCTGTCTCGGCGAGGGCGCACAAGTCATGCCCGGCGGAAATAATCGGATACGTGGCCTCCTGAATAGGCGTCATATCATCATATCCCAAGGCAAGGATGGCTTTCTGGATGTCCGGGGTAAGGTTAAGTTCGCTGAATTTCATGTATTGTGCCTCGTTTTCTGTCCGTGCCGTATATGCGTTCGATCGTGCTTTGTTTACACCTTTACGGCAGTTTACACAATATAATTTCTAATGTTCCGGGATGCGACAGACTTGAGGCAGGCTGCACTTAAACCGTGGTTTTTTAAAGACTGTCTGTGCACAACCGACTGTTCCGGCCGAGGCATAACAAAACTTCCGGCCGGAAGGGATTTATTGTCGGAGTTTTATCCCAATAATTATTGATAACCACCTGAATAAATGTTTTGATCGGTGCAATTCATGTCTGTTTTTTTCAGCGAGTTCAGTTACATCTGCGATGCGTTGTGTTCAGCGCGGATAGTATCACGGTGGTTAAAATCTCCTCAAGCACATATAAAAGAAGAGACAACAATCCGGAGATGCGCAGATAATAACAGTTAGTCGGCGATGGGCATCCATGTCGACAGACTGTAGATTGATTTATACGGGCTCATTCCTCTGCTGATTTGGAGAACCTTCGTTGGGATGGAACCTGGATGCCATGGTCCGAATACATATCCTCATGAGGAAAACGATACGTTCCCGTACTGTTCCAGGTAAGATGTGGATGGCATTCCGTTTTCGGCTGTTGAACGGTCAGTCGAACCGAATGTGAGATGCACCGGATTGGCGCTTGGCCTGGTCTCTACTCTTCAGGGCATTTCCTGCCTGTACTATGGAAGCGAGCAGGGTCTGAGCGGCACGGTAAATAGCGGGGGTGAACATATCACTTCTCAGTTCGAGGGTGTGCGCGAATCCCTGTGGGGAAAACCAGATGCTTTTTCCACCATGACCGGCACCTATCAGTACATCCCACTGTCCGAGCTCCGGCGCATGCCCCCCGCTCTCCGCTATGGACGACAGTATTTTCGACCTGTCGGCTGTAACGGGACAGATTTCGGCCTCTCGACCGGTGGGGACGGCATCGTTGCATTTTCGAGAATCCTTGCAGGTACGGAAGTGCTTGTAGTCGCGAATACTTCCCCTTCCGGAAGATTTGATGATCACGTGATGTTTACACGGTCATCAACGGCGGGAAGAACGCATCCATGAAAATGGAAATCTCACATCTGGGCACGCCGTCGCATCGGTGCGCTTTGACGAGAAGTAACGTGGTCTCGTGGGAGAATGGTGCGGGGAAGATTCATTTCATGCCACCCACATGCGGGTGAATCATGCTCCGATGGAGCTCCAGATCTTCACTCAGGTTGGTTGAACCGTTTTTCAATCTGCTGAAAATCTAACTTTTTTCATCGCAAACACCTTCACAGTCATACGGAAATCTCAAAAAATGCTGAATACTGTAAAATCAGGAGTAAAACTGTCGGGATTCTTTACATATTGAAAATCTTCTTAATAAAAAATAATAACAATATGTTATGTGATATTGTGTCGGTTATGCCGCCGAAAGTGTCGATTATCTTTACAATTCCTGAATGATATAAATCGTCCCATGGATCGTTTTCTGTTTCCTTGAGTACTGTGAAGCCCCATAATTAGAGCCTCCTGAAAAAGTAAAACACATTGATAT
>DSDU01000225.1 GCA_011056835.1 Deltaproteobacteria bacterium | reverse complement strand
CTTTATGGTCATTTTTCGTGGGGGATGAAAAGGGGGGGAAATGGGTGTATCAATTCATTAGAAATTCTATAGGTCACTGAAATAATTATGATTATGGTAAATTGTGAGATAGTGGGAAATAGTCAATACAATCGAGAGTTTGAAAAAGTGATTAAGAGTGTGTAATATTCCGAAAATAAAGGAAAAAATAACCTTAAAAGGGTCTATAAATCTTTCACAAATCTTTCACAATGAAAAAAAGGTTAGAAACGAAATGTCTCTAACCCCTTGATTACGGAGCCGATGAGCGGACTTGAACCGCTGACCTACTGATTACGAATCAGTTGCTCTACCGGCTGAGCTACATCGGCGTCATTATATGTCGATTTAATGACATTCCTCTTTATCCCAACGTGTTTTTGTTGTCAAGATTATTCCGGTCATTTACATCCCTTCAAATTCATTCGTTTACCTTGACATTCGTCTGTTCTCTGGTAGTATTTCCGCAATCAATCCATGGGAAGGACGGTTATGAAAGATCGCCTCGGAATGTTGTTCTCTATATCTCCGTTCAAGATAAGCATCATTATTATTTTCATCGTCGTCATATTATACTTTGTTAATTTTCCCTTCCTGAATTTTATGGAACTGAAAACTCTGGATCTGAGGTTCATTTCGCGAGGCGAACGGGTGCCGGGAGGTGAAACTATCATTGCCGCCATAGATGAAAAAAGTCTCACCGAGCTGGGCCGATGGCCATGGTCGCGGGCAACGATCGGGAAGCTCGTTAACGTTCTGAAAGATTCGGGGACTAAGGCCATCGGTTTCGACGTCGTCTTCGCCGAGCCGGATGAACATGCCATGCTCGGCCGGATTGAAGAGATCGAGAAGGAATTAAGGCGCATCGGCAAGACCGATGTCGGAATATCGCGAATATTGAATAATAAGAAAAGAGAGGCGGATACGGACGGTATCCTGGCACAGTCGATTGAACGGGCTGGAAACGTGACTTTGGGATACTTTTTCTATATGTCTGAGAACGACATCGGCCATATGAACGCAGAGGAGATGGCACGGGACGCAGAATATATTTCCGATTCGAAATTTCATCTTGTCCAGTATCTCGGCAAACCCGTGAACGATCCGGTCATACAGGCGTACGCCGTGGCCCCGAACATTCGGCGGCTATCGGAAGTAGCTGAAAATTCGGGTTATTTCAATGCATTCCCTGATGCCGACGGAACAAATAGATGGGCGTCGCTTGTTATTAAATACGGGAATAATTATTATCCTTCATTGGCACTGGCCGTTCTGGAGCAGTATCTCGGCTGGCCGACCATGTCTCTCATCATGACCGATTATGGACTAGATGGCATAAAGATGGGACCGATTTACATTCCCACCGATGAGGCGGGCCGCATTCTGATCAATTACCTCGGCCCGTTGCGGACATTTCCCTATTATTCGATTACCGACATCATCAACGGCCGTGTGGATAAAAATACGCTGAAGGATAAGATTGTCCTTGTGGGTGCCACCGCTACGGGGATTTACGACCTTCGGGTCACGCCGTTCAGCGCCGTCTATCCCGGTGTCGAAATCCACGCGACGATTATCGACAATATTCTCCGCGGGAGCTTTGTTCAACGACCCGGGTGGACGGGACTGATCGACATCCTTGCGATTATCGTTCTCGGGTTAATCGCGGCTCCGGTGCTTTCGCGGGTCAAGGCCGTTCTCGGTCTTGTATGCACCCTTGCCCTCATTATCATTTACGTGGTGATCAACCGCTATGTTTTTACAGCATATAATGTCTGGCTTAATTTGGTGTATCCCCTCCTGTCACTTTTTCTCGTTTATGTGGGCGTAATGCTGTACCGTTATATAACGGAGGAAAGAGAACGAAAGAAGATCCGGGGGACATTTCAGTATTATCTTTCCGGGCCGGTTATCGAGGAGATGCTGAAAGACCCGTCCAAGCTGAAGCTCGGCGGCGAGAAAAAGGATCTGACGGTTCTTTTTTCAGATATTCGAGGATTTACAACGATTTCGGAAAAATTGTCGCCTGAAGATCTCGTTCATCTTCTCAACGAATACCTGACGGTGATGACCGATCAGGTTTTCAAGTACGGAGGGCTCCTTGACAAATACATGGGTGATGCCATTATGGCGGTCTTCGGCGCTCCCATCGACGATCCCCACCATCCCGCACTCTGCTGCAGGACGGCGCTGTCCATGATGGATGAGCTGAAAAAGCTCCAGAAGAAGTGGACCGATGAAGGGCGTCCCGTTCTTGATATAGGGATCGGCATCAACACCGGCGATATGGTTGTGGGAAATATGGGGTCGGAGATGCGCTTTGATTACACCGTTATGGGAGATAACGTCAACCTGGGATCACGGTTGGAAGGGATCAACAAGGAATACGGAACCAATATCGTCATCAGCGAATATACCTATCGACGAATCAATGACGAATTCTTCTGTCGGGAACTGGATGCGGTCCGTGTCAAGGGGAAAAGACTGCCCGTGAAGATCTATGAACTCATGGGTGAAAGGAACAATTCAGATCAGTGGAAAGAGTATATCCCCCTGTATGAGGAGGGGCTCCAGAAGTACCGGCAGGGGCGCTGGGATGATGCAATTGCAGATTTTGAGGCGGCACTGGCACTTCATCCCGATGATTATCCTTCCAAAATGTATATCGAACGATGCAGAACATTAAAGGAACATCCGCCGGAAGGTACGTGGGACGGAGTCTACACGATGACGAAGAAATAACGGAATGGACGGATTGCCGGTGGAACCCATTATTGTCGGGAGAATTGTAGTATATGTCGAATGGTGAAACCAAGGGGTATCGAAGCTGGGTCGAGATCGATCTTGATAATTTCAGAAGGAACTGGGGGGAGATAAAGCGGCTCACCGGGCCCGATACCAAGGTCATGCAGGTGGTGAAGGCTGATGCATACGGCCATGGTGCGATTGAAATCTCGAACAGTGCGTTGAAAAACGGCGCTGCAGCGCTGGGGGTGGCAAATGCCGATGAGGGAGTGCAACTCAGGGTCGGCGGCATTTCCGCGCCGATAATGATACTGAGTCCGTCGCCCCTGGCTGAAATAGATGAGATCATCAAATACAATCTGACGCCGTCCGTATCGGACATAGGATTCGCCCGTGAACTGAACCGGGCAATGGCGAAAAAGGGTTCCGTTCTGCCAATTCATATCGAGATAGACACGGGGATGGGCAGGGGCGGAACCATCCATTCCGAGGCGTTTACGACGATTACGGATATCCTGAGTCTTCCCTATCTGAAGGTTGAAGGAATTTTTTCCCACCTTGCCTTGAGCGAGGTGCGGGACAATCAGTATAATGAGGAACAGTGGAAGCGCTTTTATGTCCTCCTTCAACAGCTTGAAGACAGAGGAATTATCATACCGATAAAGCATTTCTCAAACAGCGGCGGCGTCCTGAACTTTCCCGGGTTTTCTCTTGACATGGTCCGTCCCGGTATCATGACATATGGAATCTATCCGGGACCGCAGGCAGTCGACAGGGCGGATCTCGTCCCGGTCATGACATTTAAAACAACGGTCGTTCTCCTCAAGGATTTCCCCGGGGGATACAGTATCGGATATAACAGAACGTATATTACGAATAAACCGACAAGGATAGCCACCATTCCCGTTGGTTACGGTGACGGATACGGATTCATCCTGTCGAATCAGGGCGAGGCCCTGATACGGGGGATTCGGGCGCCCATTGTGGGACGCGTTTCCATGGATATGTGCACCATTGACGTCAGCCATATCCACGATTGTCGGATCGGCGATGAGGTTGTCCTCATGGGCCGACAGGGAACGGAATACATATCAGCGAATGAAATTGCCGGCAAGGCACAGACGATCAGCTATGAAATCATTTGTGCCCTGGGGAAGCGGGCTCCCCGCGTATTTGTCAACGAAGGAAAGGAGGGTGCCTTCGAACCGCGCCTGCGGAGGGTCTTCATTCCCGATGAGGAACGGTCGATCAGGCGGATCGATAATATCATCCGGAGCTGTTTTAAGGCCCGGGCTTATTCACCGGAACTGGGCGACGCCATTTACAAGGAAATGTTTGAAACCCTGTTCGGAAAAGAAAACCGCCAACTTGAATTACGGACGGGATTCAAATATAACATCCACGTGAGCGAATTTTCACCGGAAGAAAAGGCGGCAGACCCGACAACCGAGCACTATTTCAAGGTCACCACGCGAATAGAATATTCAAAAACACTGAGAAATAAAGTCTTTTTCATCGGATGCGCCCTGAACAACCGTCAGCTTTCCCAGATGTTTGAAGATGAGAGCTGCGAATACCGGTGGCTTCTCGGAAGCAAGTACGAAGAGGTGAAAGAAAGTGACTTTAAGGTCAATCATGTTCGGATCGATGAAAATGACGTATCTGTGATTAAAGCGGAAAATACGGCCCGGGGATACGAGATCTGGTGCGGGGGCGGATCGGTGGAAAGCAAGGTGAGGAAACAAGCACGTATACAGATCGAGATAGAAACGAAAAAGTTCAAGACCAGTAATATTTTTTCCGTATTTCTGGTATATCCCACGAGAGGACTTGAAATAAGCTTCAATTACGGAGGTACGGAATTGAAAAACGTCAGGGAAATCAGCTTTTTTGCCGGAAAGCACCCCTATCCTGAAATTGAACACAAAAAGGGGGATTCACTGACGTTGCGGATTAACAATGATGAATGGATATTCCCCAACAGTGGTGTGACATTTATATGGGACCTCTAGTTTGGATGGGAATTCAAATAACGAATATCGAAATTCGAAACAAGGCGGTATAAAGAAACAGAACGTGGCATCGAGGAAATGAGTGCATGGAAAAGCTGAGAGTGGGGATTATACTGGGCGGTATGTCATCGGAAAACGAAGTTTCGCTGAACAGCGGCAGAAACGTCTATGACAATCTTGACAGGGAACGATATGAACCGGTGCCGATATTCATGGATATCAAGGGTGGATTCTGGATCATACCGTGGCAGCTTATTTCTCAGAATACGACGGTTGATATATCGGAACACCTTGAACGGGAGGCCCGGCGAATATCATATGAGCAGCTCGATGATGAAATTGATTTTGCCTTTATTGCTCTTCATGGAAAATACGGTGACGACGGATGCATCCAGGGCCTCCTCGAAATTCTCGGCATCCCCTATACGGGATCAGGCGTGCTGTCGTCGGCCATCGGAATGGATAAAGTGATGCAGCAGAAGATCCTGAAGGGAGCCGGTCTCGATGTGCCGAGAAGCATGGTGATTACCGAAGAAGCATGGCAACTGAGCAAAGCCGACATGACGCAGCACATCGCTGATACTTTCGGATTTCCCTGTGTCACGAAGCCGACAAGGGAGGGTTCAAGCATCGGAGTCACCCTTGTGAGAAGCGAGGATGATGTTGCCGACGGCATGAAGAATGCCCTTGAATGGGATAATCACGTTTTAATAGAGGAATTCCTTGACGGCATCGAATTCTCCTGCATTGTCATTGATGGCGATGACGGTCCCCGGCCCCTGTCATTAACGGAAATCCGCCCCCAGAGCGATTATTATACCTATGATGACAAATATATGCCGGGGCGGTGCAGAAAATTCACACCGCCGAAAAATATACCCGGCGAGGTAATGGACGCAATCAGGCGGGAGGTGGTAAAAGCTTACAAAGCGCTTGGTTTTAAATCTTACGGCAGGATTGACGGTTTTTATATGGAAGACGGTCGAATACTTATCACAGATCCGAATTCATCTTCCGGTATGGCACCGTCTTCGTTTTTTTTCGAACAGGCGGCCGAGGCGGGCATGCTGCCGTCGATGATCATCACGGAGTTGATTGAAGTATCACGGAAAATCCATCAGGAAAAGCGGGGACCTTTATAAGGAGACTTGAACCGGTCAGTGGGTTGAAAATGCTTTACAATCGGCATGAATGCCTTTATAAACCGACGGCAGTAAGATTGTGCCGGGGATATTGAGATGGTATGCATGTGTACAGAGAAAATAATATTGTAAATACACCTTGAAGGGGGAAGGAATGGTGAAAAAACAGAAGAGTGGAGTGGTCGGTGTCGTCATGGCGGTGGTGTTTCTTCTGAGTTGCGCTTTGCCCGCTCAAGCGTTTGAGGTGGGCGCCCGGGGCTACTACTGGTGGCCCGATTTCTCGGCGGATTTGAGGGTCGACAAGAATTCGATAAAAGGAACGACGTTCAGTGCGGAAGATGATCTGGGAATGGACGATGAAAGCTACGCTTCAGTCGAAGCCTTCGGGGGCATAGGAAGGCACCACATCAGTGTCATGTACACCAAGGCGGATTATTCCGGCGATAAGCGTCTTAATCAGCCTGTCGTCTTTATGGGAAAGAACTATATCGTCGGCACGCGTGTCAAATCGGATCTTGAATTCACCATGATCGACGCGGAGTATCGATATGACGTTCTCGACCTGGAGAATGTGCTTGCCGGGTTCTCCATCGGTATAATCGGCAAAATCAAATACCTCGAAGGTGAGGTGAAATTAAAAGGCGGCGGCCACGATGAGAGTGAGACTTTCAAGGCTCCGATTCCCATGCTTGGGCTGGGCGTTCACGTGGGAATACTGGCGGATATTCTGGAAGCGCGGGCCAAGATAGCCGGCATCGGATATTCAGGCAACAAATTCTATGAAGGACAGGCTGATATTTCACTGACGCCGTTTCCATTTATTGATATCTATGCCGGGTACAAAATCATGAAGCTCGATATTGATGATATCAGCGATGTCTATGCCGACATCGAATTTAAAGGTCCCTATATCGGCGTCTCAGTCAGTTTTTAAAGGGAGAGAGAATCGAACGGTGAAAACAACGGGTACATCTGAAAAACTGAGGGTCGGCGTGATCATGGGAGGTATTTCCTCTGAAAAAGAGGTTTCACTGGAGAGTGGACGGAATATTTTCAGCAAAATGGATCGACGGAAATATGATCCGGTTGCTGTCTTTATGGACAGTACGGGCCAGCTCTGGGAAATCCCGATCAAGCTTCTGATGCGGAACTCGACGCGGGACATCGAGGAAGATCTCGAAACCGAAGCGACACGAATGCCCTATGAAACACTCAGGGACAGGGTCGATTTTGTCTATATCGGACTTCACGGTAAATATGGTGAGGACGGGTGCCTCCAGGGGTTGCTCGAGCTCCTGCGCGTTCCCTATAGCGGTTCCGGCGTTCTTAATTCGGCGCTGGGCATGGATAAATACGTGTCTCGAAACGTGCTTGCCATGAGCGGAATCGATGTGCCCCGCACATTGGCGATACCGATCGGTGAGTGGGAGAAAGACCGGGACGCCTTTCTGGTCAGAATAGAAAATGAGATCCGGTTTCCCTGTGTCGTCAAGCCAACCAGAGAAGGATGCAGTACCGCCGTCAAAAAAATCGTGTCACCGGAAGGAATTCCCGAAGCGGTTGAGGATGCGTTTCGGTGGGACCCGGTTGCCTTGGTGGAAGAATTCATCACCGGTATTGAAATAACCTGCGGGGTTATCGGGAATGAATCTCCCGTCGCACTGACACCTTCGGAAACAATTCCTACCGATGACGTTCTTTCGCTGGAAGATAAATTCCTGTACGGTCAGGGAGAGAACAAGACGCCGGCACGGGTACCCGAGGATATGCTGCTGAAAATACAGAATGTTGCGGTTCAAGCCTACCGTGCCCTGGGACTCAAGGCATACTCGAGGATTGATATGTTTGTCAGTGGCGACGGCCGGGTCATTGTCCTTGAGCCGAACACGTTGCCGGGTATGACGCCATCGACGGTCCTGTTTCACCAGGCGGCGGCCTCGGGGATAACCCAGACCGGTTTGATCGATCAGGTCATCCAGTTGTCGCTTGATGCCCATGCGAGAAAACGGGGGCCGTTATAATGATTTAATGTGCAAAGGCGGTGGCTTTTGTGCAGATGTTGGTGTGTCATTCCATGAAGACAGAGCCGTTGATACTGTTGCAAGGTGAAGGGAGAAGGGTAAATCATCTGTAAAATCTGATCTGATATCCCTTTTCGCCTGTCGCCGAAGTGAAGCGCGAATATTGATAACAGGGTATTGTGGTGTTGTGGGTATCACGGAATATGTAAAGTGATTCGGTTCCCTTGCCCTGCGCCCAATCCGCTGTCCCGGTTCCGGTGTGCCCGGCCCGTTACCCTCTGAAACATCTCAACCTTTGGATTTTGGGTTTGATTTTGTTGAGAATTTGAGATGCGGCATTGCTGTGCTGCCTTTAATTTACAGCTTCTTGTCATTTCATCTGGGGCATTAGGCGAAACACTCAGTTGCTGATATTCTGTGTACGATGAATCGAATTTCGATCGCATTAGATAATTTCGGAAGGGCGGTCCTGAGCAATGTGGAGGAAATGGGCAAGATTCTCCTTTTGTTCGTTTCCACGCTTGTCTGGATGGTGAGGCCCCCCCTCAAAGTGCGACTCATTTTTAAGCAGATGGAATTTGTCGGGGTCAAGTCCATCTACGTCGTCGTCTTGACGGGAACGTTTACCGGTATGGTCCTGGCGCTGCAAAGTTATTACGGTTTCAGAATGTTCAGTGCCGAGAGCCTTGTCGGATCGACGGTGGCGCTGAGTATGACACGGGAACTCGGTCCGGTTTTGACGGCGCTCATGGTAACTGCCAGGGCGGGGTCTGCCATGGCCGCGGAGTTGGGGACGATGAGGGTGACAGAGCAGATCGACGCCCTCTATGTCATGGCGGCAAATCCCGTGAAACATCTTATCGTTCCAAGGATTGTGGCGAGTGTTTTCATGCTTCCCATCCTGACCATTGTTTCCGATTTCATGGGAATAATGGGCGGATATTTCGTCGGCGTCACGATTTTGAATATCAATGAGGGGTCGTTTGTAAGAAACATTACCCGCTATGTAGATCTTGACGATCTCTATAACGGATTGATTAAAGCTGCCGTGTTCGGGCTTATTTTATCGCTCGTAGGCTGTTACAAGGGTTTTAATACGTCTGGCGGCGCCGAGGGCGTTGGGAGGGCCACGACGGAGGCGGTTGTCCTGTCGTCGATTACCATACTGATCAGTGATTATTTCCTTACGGCGATTATGTTTTGACACGGGGCAAAGGGCGAAGGGCTCAAGCCGCAAGGACATAGGCAGGCAGATAATTGAAAACCTGAAACTTGAAACTTTAAACGTGTAACCTGAAACCTGAAACGTTACCCCATGATTGAGCTGATTGACATCCATAAATCCTTCGGATCACAAAAGGTTCTCGATGGTCTCAACCTGACGATTGAAGACGGCAGGACAACCGTTATCATCGGCAAGAGCGGGGGCGGAAAGAGCGTCCTGCTGAAGCACATGATAGGCCTTCTCAGACCGGACAGCGGCAGGGTGATTGTCGACGGTGTTGATATTACCAGGCTGGGTGACAAAGAGTTGAATGAAGTGCGGAAGAAATTCGGAATGCTGTTTCAAGAGGCGGCCCTCTTTGATTCGATGAATGTGGAAGAAAACGTGGCTTTTCCCCTCAGGGAACATACGAAGAAAAAAGACAGTGAAATAAGGGAGATTGTCAGAGAACGACTGTCCGCCGTCGGTTTGCCGGGTGTGGAAAAAAAAATGCCGTCCGAGTTGAGCGGAGGAATGAGAAAACGCGTGGGTCTGGCACGGGCGCTGGCAATGCAGCCCCGGATCATTCTGTTTGATGAGCCCACGACGGGGCTGGACCCTGTCATGACTGAAGCCATCAATGAACTGATTATCAGAACGCAAAAGAATTTCGATGTAACATGCGTGGTGATCAGTCATGATGTGGGATCAATTTTTAAGATCGGCCATACGATTGCCATGCTGTATGAAGGAAAGATTGTGGAGTACGGAGCTCCGGAAGAAATCAGGAAATCGGAAAATCCCGTCATGCACCAGTTTCTTGCGGGGAGTCTTGAGGGTCCCATCAGTATCATGTGAGGGAGCCGCCCTTTTTCATGTAAGACGGAGGATATAATGTTTTCTATCAGTACAGAAGCCAAAGTCGGATTATTCGTCCTGGTTGCGCTCATCATACTGGGATATATGTCATTCCGCGTCGGGGAGTACGGATTCGGGTTGAAAAAGGGTTATATCATTAAAGCTGCGTTTGAAAATGTGACCGGACTCGATAAGGATGCATCCATCCTGGTTGCCGGTGTGGAGGTAGGAAGGGTTGAAAGCATCGCCCTGAAGGATGGCATGGCCGTCGTGAGCATGAGGATCCTTCCCGATGTGAAACTGGAAAGAGATGTGCGGGTGTCCATAAAGTCATACGGCATACTTGGAGATAAATATATTGAAATTGAACCCGGAACCAGGGGCGTCTCTTCTCTTGGAGAGGGTGAGGAAATCACCCGGGTTGAAAAACAGGCCGATATTGACAAAATTCTCCGTGACCTCGGGACGATCGCACAGGATGTCATGGCTGTGACGGCATCGTTGAAGAAGGTTATCGGCGGTGAAGAAGGTGTCGAGAATCTCAGTGCCATTGTGAGGAATACCAGGGAGTTAAGCGACAACCTTAATAAGGTGGTGAAACAGAACGATGAAAAATTCAGTGTCATGGTCGATAGTCTGAAAAATGCCGCCATGCAGATGGACAAGACGTTTTCCGCCCTCAGTGATATCACGGAACGGATCAATGAGGGTGAAGGAACCATCGGCCGGCTGGTCAATGATAGAGAAGTGTTCGACAATCTCGATCGAACGGTTGCGTCGCTTCAGGATATTACCGACAAAATAAACAAGGGAGAAGGAACGATCGGAAAGCTGGTCAATGACGAGGAAACCGTTGAAAATCTGAACGCAAGTCTCAAAAGTCTCGACAGGAGCATGGAGGGCATCGACCGATATATCTCCAAGGCGGAGCAGTTCAGGACGTTTCTCAGCTACCGGGGTGAGTATCTGTTCGATACAAGTGATGCCAAGAGTTATGTTGATATTAAAATACAGCCGAAACAAGATAAATTCTACATCCTCGGCGTTGTTGCCGATCCGAGGGGGAAGCGGACAGTTACCGAAACAACAACCGGCGGCACGACCACGAGGAAGGAAAAATGGGAACGGGACGAGTTGCTGTTCAACCTGATGATCGGGAAACGATATAAGGATATAGTCCTGAGAGGCGGCATCCTCGAATCGACCGGCGGTGTGGGGATCGATTATTTCGCATTCGATGACACTCTGAAATTTACCTTTGAAGCATTTGATTTTGATGCGGATCGCGACCCCCACCTCAAGATATACGGTGAGTACCGGCTCTTCAAGCACGTGTATCTTATGGCGGGATGGGATGATTTCATCAGCGACGAGCGGAATTCGTCTCCTTTCGCGGGTATCGCCATACGCTTTGAAGATGATGATCTGAAATATCTCCTTACCAGTTCACCCATACCGACAAAATAGGCGCCTGATAAGACTTCGAACGTGCTGTATGATCTCTGGGTGGGGGTTGGTGTGTTACCGCTGAATCCATAGAAGCGACAATTCATTGAGCAACGGAAGTCCCGTGCCCGACAAAATGTCGGAATTTGACCCTTGACACATAAGTAAAAATTATTATATTAGCACCGATTACCTTGGAACGGTGGATGTCGATGCGTTCCGTAAAGCATTTCAGCCCGGCGGAGATTGCCTGCGTGAACAAAACGTTCGTTCACGCCGAGACTCTTCTGCGACGTCATTACGGTTTGTCTCACGGTGAGTGGAAGAGTCATCGATATGACGTAAAAACGCTGGCGCATCTCGAAGAACATGAAGTGAACGAGCAGGCGTTCGCCCATCTGTGTAAATATGGTTTCGGTAAGAATCAAAGCGCTGCCGACGCTGATGAGTTCTGCTTTTACAGAGTCTGTCTCCAGGATGACAGAATCCTCAATGCGGTAGAGCGGGCACATTCCTTTATAAAACTGCATCCGCTGATGCTGTACATCGCAACGCATGAACTCGTTCACATCATTCGTTTCAACAGGGGTGAAAGTCAATTCAATGCCCCATGGGAAGAAAAGACAAAAGAAGAGGATACGGTCCACGCGATTACCCGGTCAATACTGCAACCGGTTGCGCATCAGGGACTCAACCTTGTGCTCGATTGTTTCAGCGATCAATATCATATCGGAGATATATGTAATTGAGAAATCTCGGTAGAGGAGGTTTGTACAATGCCCATTTATGAATACAGGTGTACCAAATGCGGCAGGGAATTCGAGGAATTCCAGAGTATAACGGATGATACTATTCCAGAATGCACGTCCTGCAAGGGAAAAGCGAAACGGTTGATCTCGCACTCTTCCTTCCATTTGAAAGGATCAGGCTGGTATGTTACCGATTACGGTGGAAAGAAACCGTCATTCGGCGAGAGTAAGGAAGAAAAAACTTCGCTCGAAGCTGAAGCTGCAAGTGCAGGTGAAAGCACTGCATCGACCGATAATAAAAAAAGTGACGATTGATAATGCTTACAGCAGCCCGGACCATCTCACAAAAAGGGATGCTGCAAATACAAAGTAATCATAAAATGGGATCGAACCGGATGAAGCCCCGTTCCTGTAGCGGGGCATTTTTTTACTTACACGGTATGAAGTTGAACAGTGCAAGCCAGCCCTTCACATGGACAACGATTTGTTTCTTTCCCGGCGGATGGTATTCTTCAGCTTTTCCGACTCCGCCCGGTTCCTGTCATGGGTATCCAGTTGATTCTTGTTCCGTAATGACGGCATTCAATTCAGCAATAAATTGCTCAAGGTCCAGATTGCACTTTCGGGCGAAATCTTCGACGGGTTCGAAGAGTGTCTGACAGAGAACGCAGCTTTTCCCGGCCGGGTCGTCGTATAGTTTAAAAATGCTCTCCGTTGCCCGATGCCTGGCGATTACATCGATTATTATGTCGTCAGGCCCGATATGAATCTTCTTTTCCATCATGGGTGAAATACCGCGTCGTCTGTCGTTCCTATGACTTCACGGAGCGCGTTCGGAATATGGCGAATTACTTCCATAACCTGTGTCGCCGGCGTCGGCTGCGCATATCGGCCTGCCAGGCGGTTTGCCTTCATGGCAATGACGGCGGCCCGTCTCACATCAATACCTGAGTCGATGAGCGCCGATACAATCCCCGTGAGCGTATCCCCGGTTCCGCCCATGGCTTCAAGCGCCTCTTCAACAGGACTGTCCACGGTGGCGAGTATCCCGGCTTTATCTGCAAAATAATCCTGCCTTCCCTTTACGATCAGGTGCCGTGCGGCATTGCCGTACCGGTACGCACGGGAAATCAGATCCGGAACCTTGTTTTCATCGTGGAGAATAAAGCCCCTGGTATAAAAGGGGTGTGGCGCCTTTTCATCGGCAAGAAAGGCGAGTTCACCCACGTCGGGCGTGAAAAGATCGTAGAGTGAGGCCTTGCCGCTCATCTTGGCAACGTACATATAGCCGGCATCGGCTATGAGGAACGGGCGATTTTGGAGCTGCATGAGAATCGCCTGCAGTCGCTCATGCCAGTGGATGATCGGCTGCAGGTAATGGAATGTCAGGGTTTGAAAGTGTGATTTCGGCAATTGCTCCGCAAGATAGTTATACAGGCTGCGACTTCCCTTGCCACGCCCGATATCGCCCGCAAGATACCCGAAAGGGGCGGATGTGCCGATCACATCCGCTGTCATCCATGCCGCGGCCATGAGGGCGGGCGTTCCCCTGTTTACCGGTACGGTGCTTCCGCCGATCATGAGGTGATCGTCCTTGAGCGATATATCGCCCGTCGAGAGGGGAAAGTTCTCCCATGGTACTGTACCGACTATACCAAGCACTGTCGTTTCACTTCCTCGTAGGCAAGGTAAAGAGCGTACCCGCAGAGCGTGTGGCCGATTTCACGCGGATTAGGCGCCTCGTTGAGCGTGTGGCCGACCAGCTCGTATGCCAGGTAGGGGACATCGGGACACCCGCCCCCGGATACATTCACAATGCGTCCGGTGTCCTTGTCCATGGTTAATTTCATATTGGCCGCCCGTACCATGAGGTACCGGCCGAAATCTTTGGTGTGAAAGAGATCAACCGGTTTCAGCAACGGATTCGTGACCGGTACCGTCTCAAGGGGCGACAGTCTTTCGTTTTCAAGTGTTCTAAGAATGTTGAGTTCCTCGATCAAGGGAAACTCGATGACGAGATCGCACCCACGCTGGATTTCCGGCGGCGGACCCATGACCTTGTATTCAAATCCCTCACGTTTCAGGATGGTTTCTGCCTGGATTACCTCGGTGGTATTCTCAAACACAAGAATACCGCGATCGGTCTTCGAACTCATGATTTCCGGCTGTCGGTCACTTTTCTTTTTCAGTAATCCGAAAAAAGCCATGACTAGTCCTTTTTGATAACAACGGCGTAACCGTCGCCTTCCTCACGGACCTTTATAATGGTCCAGCCCTGGCTTACGGCGGCGCGTGACACATTCTCTTTGGACGTATCCGTGTCGACCAGCACCTCCAGTTCAGTGACCTCGCCTGACCTTATTTCATCAAGGGTCATCAACACGGGCTGCGGACAGGAAAACCCTCGTGCATCAATTATCTTACTCATGATAGTTTCTCCTTATGCAATTCTTTTCCTCATGGTAAATCCGATGAACAGGCACACTGCGAAGCCGACGATAACCGCAGCCACGCCATGGGGACCGAGCCCATTTGGTGAGCTCGCCAGATCGAAATTATGAGCTATGCATGAGCCGACGATCATACCCAGGACGAAAACGGCGGCATCGCCGTCGCCTTCGCCGGCCATGAAAAGCTGACGTCCGGGACAGCCTCCGGCAAGGCAGAATGCAAAACCGGCAAGGGCCATGCCGGCAAAGTTCCAGAGATGCGCCGTGTGTGCAACAGGCTGATTCGCAAATCCGGCATGAAACTGGTTGAGGACGATGTTAGTAATAAAAGCGGCAACAATGAGGGCGATAAACCCGCCGAGCAGATGGGTCTGGCGGAAGATGACAAGATCACGTATGGCGCCCATGGTGCAGAAACGGCTTCGCTGGGCAAAGAATCCCACCACAAGGCCGACAATCAGCGATACGAGAAGGGGCGCATGCATCGCACCGGGTCCCTTCAGGCTGTAAAATAGAACCCCGTTTTTATCCTGGCCCTGGACATGGGGATATATGAGCATTAAAACCAGCAGGCCCAGCATGATCAGCGGCAGCATCCAACCGGCTGTGACGTGCGTTTCTTTGGTTCTGCCGAGATTGTATCCACTTTTCAGGAAAAACGTTCCGATCCAGATTCCCGCTATGAGTCCCAGAAGTCCCAGAATGGCATTTCCGTCGCCGCCTGAAAGGCGAAGCGCCGCGCGCCATGGGCAGCCTAGAAATACGAGCGCACCGATCATGGCGAACATTCCAAGGACAAACCGTACGATGGGAGCTGAACCGAGTCGAGGCCTGAACTCTTTAAACAGATATGCCGCAGCAAGTGCCCCGAGGACAAAACCGATTATTTCGGGGCGAATGTACTGAACGACCGCCGCACGATGAAAACCGAGCGCTCCGGCGATGTCTCGTTCAAAGCAGGCCACGCAAATACCCATATTACCGGGGTTCCCCCATTTTTGCAGAAGCGGGGCCAAAATTCCAATAAAAATACCGACGCTGATGATTCCCCACCGGCTTGCGAAAACATTTTTCATTCCCTTCATCGAACAACCTCCGTACTGTTAGCTCTGATCCTGAAATAGTTGCTTTTCTCTACGCCACACCTTGATTGCCGTTCGACGAATATATTAATATTATTTATATGTCAAATTCATAATATGAATAATGTTGGATATTCAATAACATTCTTTAATGGTCACGCCGATTATTACATAACAATGATTTTTCCCTTTGGTTCAGACACCACTTCACCTATGACGGATGCATCGACGATGCCGATATCGTTCATCTGACGGACCATGCGGTCCGCATCATCGGCTGACAGAGCGATGAGAAGTCCTCCCGATGTCTGGGGATCAAAGAATACGTCCACAAGCCATGGAGGGCAGCTGTTATCGACTTCGACCATGGGCATTCGAAAGTTTCTGTTCCGATTCAGTCCGCCCGGAATAATCCCCATCTCAACGAAAGGCTGAACTTCGGAAAAGATGGGAACTTTTGATGCATCGACTACCATGCCGACGTCGGAACCTTCGATCATCTCGGAGGCGTGGCCGAGGAGGCCGAACCCGGTAACATCCGTGCATGCATGGATGCTCGAAAACTGCCGCATGACGTCGGCCGCCTTTTTATTCAGCTCCGCCATGCACCGGACTGATTTGTTTACCATTTCAGCAGACGCCATATCAGCTTTCAGTATTGTATTGATGATACCCGTTCCGAGAGGTTTGGTGAGCACCAGCGCATCACCGGCCTCAGCGCCCCGGTTGAGGTATACGTGGTCGGGATGAACCGTTCCTGTAACCGATAATCCGTATTTTAATTCATTGTCTTCGACGCTGTGTCCACCGACGAGGAGCACATTTGCCTCCTTCATCTTGTCAAGACCGCCGCGCAGGATCTCGTGGAGAATGGAAATGTCCATTGTCCGGATAGGGAAACAGATTATATTCATTGCCGTGAGAGGCTCGCCGCCCATGGCATAGACATCCGACAGGGAATTCGCCACGGCCACCTGGCCGAAGGTATAAGGATCGTCCACAATCGGTGTAAAAAAATCGAGGGTCAGTATGATGGCAAGGTCATCCCTCAATTTATAAACCCCTGCGTCATCGCAGTGCTCGATCCCTGCAATAAGATTCGGGTGCGATATTAACGGCAGCCCGCACAATGCCTTGTTAAGGTCCCCCGGACCTATCTTACAGGCTCACCCCGCACCATGCACGGTCTCGGTGAGACGAATTTGATTTTTACGATCCTTCATAGTGTACCTTTCATCGTTCCATAGTCATGTTCGGACTATTCGTGCAGAATTTCACTTCAAAATACAACTGATAATTAAGCAATATTTGTGAATGTGTCAAATTCATAAAAGGAATCAATCTCTGTTGATTATAAACAATGCCTATGATACATGGTGTTTCATGATGTATGATCGATTCAAAAACATTACCATGCAGCAGATGGGAGCGCTTATCTCTCTGGTCGACGAGCGCAGTTTCAGCCGGGCCGCAAAGAAAATGTACCTGACGCAGCCTTCGCTGACAAAACATATCAAGAATCTTGAAGATGCGATCAATGCGCCGGTGGTCGTCCGAAAAAATACCGGTGTGTCGCTGACGACCGAAGGGAAGATCCTTTATGACTATGCCCGGCGCATCTTTAAGCTGGTTGATGAGGCGAAAGAAAAGATCGCCCGCGTCTCCGAGAATGAGTCGGGCAATGTTTTCATCAGCGCCAGCACCATTCCGGCGACATATATCCTGCCGTCTGTCCTGAAATCATTCAATGAAGCATATGGGGACATCCGCTGCTATGTCCAGATGAACGACAGTGAAGCAACGACCAATATGGCACTGGATGATCAGGTTGAGATCGGGTTTATCGGCAGGCCGTGTACCAACAATAAATTAATTGTTGAGTCCATCTGGAAAGATCGGCTTGTCCTGGTGGTTCCCGCTGGGCACCCCTGGCTGAAAAAACATTCCGTTACCGTTGATGATCTTTCCCGCGAGCCCTTTATCATCAGAGAGCGAGGTTCGGCGACGCGGGCAACGCTGGATGATTACCTGCAGTCATCGTCAAGCATCCCGCTCTCTCGATTCAATGTAGTGTCGGAACTGGGCAGTTCGGAAGCGGTAAAGGAGGCAATCATCGCCGGCCTGGGTGTCTCGATCATTTCGATCCATGCCGTGAAGCGGGAACTGAAGAGCGGGATCCTGTTTGAAATTTCCTTTGAAAATCATCGTATCGAACGGAACTTTTACTTGATTTACAAAAAACAATTCGGCTTAATGCGTCATCATGAGCTGTTCCTTGATTTTATCAGACGAACACGACAGGATTTTCCACCAAACCGTTAGGTTGATGAAAGAGAATCAGTTATGACAACGACAATACGATATTACAGCACCAACAGGAACCTTACAAAGGTTGAGGGCATCAATCCTTTCAGGGGTTATGTCACATTCAGTGACGCCCTTCTGCAGGGACAGGCCCCTGATGAGGGACTCTATATGCCGGAAACGATACCGGAACTGCCGATCGACGAGATTCCGGCATTAAAGGGGAAACCCTATCCGGAAGCGGCCATGTTCGTTACCGGTGCCTTTCTCAAGGACGACCTTCCACGGGCAGACCTCGAAAGGATTGTTTATGACTCATATGATTTCGTTGTTCCTCTTGAGCGGGTTGTTGATCGAAAATATGTCATGCGGCTTGATCAGGGGCCGACGGCTTCCTTCAAGGACTTTGCTGCGCGGATGATGGCACGTCTGATGAGTTATTTCAGAGAGAAGGGAAAGAGGCTTAATGTTCTCGTAGCCACGTCGGGAGACACGGGGAGCGCCGTCGGCGAGGCATTCAAGGGTGTTGAGGGAATCGACGTGAACATCCTTTATCCCCGAAATGAGGTGAGCGGGCGGCAGAAAAAACAGCTCGATACGATCGGAGACAATGTTCAGGCTCTTTCCGTTGCCGGAAAATTCGATGATTGCCAGGACTTGGTCAAGATGGCCTTTGCTGATCCGTCTCTTCACGATCTTAACTTTACCTCGGCGAACTCGATCAATTTCGGGCGAATCCTTCCTCAGATGGTTTATTATATTTACGCGTACGCCCAACTCTGTGAAAAGGGAGAGGAAATCATTGTCTCCGTGCCGTCGGGGAATTTCGGCAATGCCCTCGGCTGCGAGTATGCCCGGCGCATGGGCTTGCCCGTAAGGAAACTGGTGATGCCGACGAATGAAAATGACGAGTTTCCCCGGTTTCTGAAGACCGGTTCGTATTCGAAAGTGACACCGTCGCGGGCCTGTCTCTCCAACGCCATGAATGTGGGACACCCCAGCAACCTGGCACGGTTCTTCGAACTGTACGGCGGGACCGTCGACCGGACCGGCGCGGTTCATGTTGTCCCCGACGTCGAGATGATGAGGCAAAATATCTATTCAGTCAGTATTTCCGATGAAGAAACAAAAGCATGTATTAAGGAAACCTATGACCGATACGGCGTCATTCTGGAACCGCATGGCGCGGTGGGCTGGCGGGGACTTGAGAAGTATCTTGAAGATACCGGTGATTACGAGCCGTGTGTATCTCTGGAAACGGCCCATCCCGCGAAATTTCCCGACGAGATCATCGAACTCCTCGGGATTACGCCTGAACTTCCCGACAGCATGAAAGACATCGACAAGCGGCAGGGTTCCCCCGTCGAATTAACGTCTGATTACCGCATCTTCAGTGATTATCTGCGAAAGAATCTGAAAGTCGGAGATTGATGCCGTTGTTTTCAATAACCGGAATTTTCCGCTGTTGGCGGAATTGGTTGAAGCGCCGGGCCGTCGGCTCCGACGGGGGACGATTTATCTCGTCATAACGTAGCGCTGTTCCGCCGCGGGCACGTACCACTTGATGAAGTTGTAGCCGATTCCCAGGGGCGCCGGTTCGATTCCTCTGAATCGGGCACTGATGATAGGGAGTGCATCGGGAACGTACAGGAAGGTGTACGGCTGATCCTCGGCGAGGATTTCCTGGATCCTGTCATAGCATTTTTTCCGTTCGTTCGTATCGAAGGTCGATCTTCCCTGCTCAAGTAAGAGATCCACGTCCTCATTTTTATAGGATATAAAATTCAGCTCCCCCGGTTTTGTCTTGCTCGAATGCCAGACATCATACAGATCGGGATCAAGGGTTATCGTCCACCCGAGGATAGTCGCGTCGAATCGTTTTTTGTTGATGAATTCGTTAATAAACGCAGCCCATTCAATGACCCTGATCTTCACCTGTATGCCGATGTCGGCGAGGCGCCGCTGGATGATCTCGGCGCACTTTGCCCGCACTTCGTTTCCCTGATTCGTGATAATTTCGAATGAAAACGGTCGACCGTCTTTGTCCAGGATTCCGTCTCCGTCGGTGTCATTCCACCCTGCCTCGGCAAGGAGTTCCCGTGCCCCGGCCGTGCTGTGGGGGTACTGTCTGACATTAGGATTGTATGCCCAGGTTCCCGGCTTGAAGGGACCGGTGGCGATTTTCCCAAGTCCCAGCAGGACACCGTCGATTATTTCGTCTTTGTTAATGGCGTACGAGAGGGCCTGCCTCACACGCCTGTCCCGAAACAGTGAATTTTCCAGGTTATATCCCAGGTAGGTATAACCGAAAGAAAGATACTGATATTTGTTGAAATTATTACGAAAGAGATTTGTTTCAGTTTGTCGTGTGTACTGAAGGGGCGTAAGATTCATCCGGTCGATGCCCTGTGCCCGGAGTTCAAGGAACATGGTAGCCATGTCGGGAATAATTCGCATGATGTAGCCGTCGATATAGGGTTTTCCTTCGAAATAGTCGGGATTTGAGAAGAGTACGATTTTCTGTCCCGTCACCCATTCTTTGAAGATATAGGGACCCGTACCCACAGGATGACGGGACAGCGGTGATTCTGTGATATCCGCTCCTTCAAGCAGATGTTTCGGCAGAATAGCCGATCCCCAGCTCGACAGCGCCGGTGCGAACGGCTCATCATAGGTCGCCCGGAATGTGTGCTGATCGATGACCTCTGCTTTGGTCACCTTGAGAAAATCGCCAGCATAGGCTGTGGGTGTATTCGGATCGACGGTGACCCTGTATGTATAGAGAACATCATCTGCAGTGAAAGGATGCCCGTCATGCCATCGGACCCCTTTTCTCAAGTGGAAGGTGAACACCAGTCCATCATCGGATATATCCCACGATTCCGCCAGATCTCCTACAATAGCGAGGTCTTTATCGTATTTTACGAGGCCGTTGAATATCAGCCCCGATATGCTGTGGGAAGTGGCGTCCGTTGACAGGATGGGAATCAGGTTGCACGCGTCGCCGATAGATCCCTCCACGATGATGTCACCATATGCGGGGGTCGTTCCGCCGCCTGCATCTTTTTGTGTGGAGGCTTCCGTGCCGTGCATGTCTCCGCATCCAGCGACAAGACACATCATTACGATGAAGAACAGCATCAGGGATCTACATGCGTATTTCATAGCCGTTTCATTGACTCCATTGCAATTGTGTCAGTGTCGATTAATCGTTTTCCCCGCTTATCATTATGGGAAACATCGCCACGGAAGGATACTCTCGAATCATGGAGGAGTTAAAACTTATGATGTTACTCCAACGTCTCCTCTATTTCCTCTTTCATATCAAGAAGGGCTTTCGATAGTTCGACAGGGTAGGGTGACGTTTTTTCAAGTTTTCTCAGATAGGGAGGAAGCCCATCGATCTGTTGCATGGTGAATTCACGGATATCCGTGAGATCGAGGGCCGGCGCGAGCCGTTCTCCCCTCTCCATATAATGGCGGACCAGCGGACGTCCTTCATGGCTGTCTCCCTCAATTGTCATGATGTCCCCGGCCATCGTGTTATGGTCGAATCGACGGTATACCTGCTTCCTCCCGGGTAGGGTTGCTTTCCCCTCGGATTTTTTCAATCTCGGTTTCCCGGCGTATTCCGTAAGCTTATACGCACTGTCGAAGTAGGGAACATCGGCCGACGTATCCATTCTGGTTCCCACGCCGAAACCGGTGATGGGCGCAGCCTGCTCGTATAAATCCCGGATCGTATACTCATCCATGTTCCCGCTTACGAATATCCCCACATCCCGAAGTCCGCCGTCGTCAAGGATTGTCCGCACACGCTTGCTCAGGTCGGCGATGTTTCCGCTGTCGAGGCGAACGCCCCTCACGGTGATTCCTTTTTCTCTCAGAAATGCCGCGGCGGTGACAACCTTTTCGGCACCCCGTACCGTATCGTATGTGTCGATGAGAAGGGTTACGTTATTCGGATTGGAAATGCCGAAATTGATGAAGGCCTCTTCTTCATTTGCCTGCGCTTCTATAAATGAATGAGCCATGGTTCCGAAGATGGGGATGCCGTACAGCGGCTCTGCAATGACCGTTGATGTTCCTGCGAATCCGGCAATATAGGAAGAGCGGGCAGCGAAGAGACCCGCCTCCGCACCGTGGGTTCGCCTGAGCCCGAAGTCGATCAGACCGGCACGGCCCGCAGCTGCTATGGTGCAGCGGGCGGCCTTCGTGGCTATGAGCGATTGATAGTGCAGGAGGTTGATAATCCGACTTTCGATCAACTGTGCTTCCGGCAGGGGAGCGGTGATGCGGATAATCGGTTCATTCGGGAAGAATACGGTTCCTTCCGGCATTGCATGGATGTCGCCGCTGAATCTGAATTGTTCGAGGTAGTCAAGAAGGTTAGCGGAGAATCTTCCCGTATTGGAGAGAAATTCAAGATCTTCCGGGCTGAATCGGCATTCCTCAAGGAACGTGAGGACCGTTTCAAGGCCGGCAGCTATGAGAAAATTTCGATTATCCGGCATGATGCGGACAAAAAATTCGAAAACCGACGTTCCGTGCATGTCATGATCGATATAACCCTGCAACATGGTCAGTTGGTACAGATCTGTAAGAAGAGGACTGGTGAGAGGATTCATCATTATTATACCCCGAGGCTTTCCGTGGTGGTTGGTTCGGCGCCGTGTTGCACCATCCGTTCCATTGCCTTCTCACCATCGTCAGGTTTCACATTGACGGCGCGGATGGCATCGGTCAGGACATACGTTTCATATCCGCGCATGAGGCCGTCGAGCACGGTATTGAGAACACAGTAATCCGTTGCCAGCCCTCCGATAAAAATCCTGGTGACATTCAGTTGTTTCAGCCGCTCGTCGAGACTGTTTCCGTCGGCATCGGTACCCTGAAACCCGGAATATTCGTCGGGCTCGGTTCTGACCCCTTTTGTTATTATGATCGCATCTTCAGGAACGGCAAGGCCGGATGCGAATGCAGCGCCCTGGGTGTCCTGTACGCAATGAGGAGGCCATGGTCCCCCCTGATCCTCAAAGGATGAATGGTTGACGGGATGCCAGTCCCGTGTCAGGAAAATGGGGAGACGGCCGCCTCGGAAAATCCGTATGGCATTGTTGACGGGGCGAATGACATGATCGCCCTGCGGCACCGCCAACTTCCCTCCCGGGACAAAATCATTCTGAAGGTCGACAATAACGAGGGCGTCACCTTTTTTCAGGGAGACTCTCATGGTATACGTAATCCTCCTTTTTCGGATCGCTCTATCTGGAGTCGTTACCTGTGATTTCTCAGTCGGAAACCTCACATCGGGCGGATTTGAGTCTGCCGCCCGAGACCATGAGCCGTCAACCCGTCACAGATGTGTCTTTGTACCACAGTAACCGGTAATTGACAACTTTGTAAAAGATCGAAATGCGGCATTGGGCCTCGTCCCGTTGCTGAAAAGGGCTTCTTCTCCTGTCCTTCCATCTGCTTGTCGGTTTCATCCCTGATGTTCTCGTTATCGAAGAGACAGGTGAGTGACTTTCCGTACATTGTGTTTTGTGTCAGGATAAAACATGAATCTCAATCAAGCACCAACGATTGATGAGTCATGATGACATATTGACATTGCAGTAATTTTACTCTACAAAGAGATTTCGATATAACACTACCCGTTAAGGAGAGCGAATGTGAATCAGGCATGGGCTGTTACGTCCGTTGATCTCGGCGGACAATTTCACGGTAATATATTTGAAATGATCCTTGGAGCGGGGCCGATGGTCCAGTTTGTCCTTTTGTTGCTTCTTTTCTTTTCTGTCATTTCATGGGCGATCATTCTCATGAAGTACAGGATCATCAGAAAGGCGAAAAAAGAGAACCTGATGTTTCTCGATACGTACATGAAGAGCAACAATTTTTCGGAAATCTTTGTAGAATCGAAAAAATTCAGATATTCAACGGTTGCCGAAGTATTCAGGGCGGGTTACACGGAACTCGGCAAATTGGCCAAGCTGAGGAAAGATTCAGGGCATGCGGCCGAAAATCCCGGTGATGAAATTACCTCCTTCGAGTTGAGGGGCATCGATAACGTTGAGCGGGCCTTGAACAGGGCCAGTGAATCGGAAAGCTCCAAACTTGAAGGTTTCCTCGGCTTTCTTGCAACGACGGGAAATGCCAGCCCGTTTATCGGCCTGTTCGGTACTGTCTGGGGAATCATGAACGCATTCCGGGGTATTGGGACAAAAGGAACAGCTACGCTGGCAGTTGTTGCCCCGGGTATTTCCGAGGCGCTCATCGCAACGGCAGCGGGCTTGGCAGCGGCGATTCCCGCCGTTATTTTTTATAATTATTATCTTAATCAGTCCAAATTGATATCGTTGGAAACCGATGGGTTCGCAACGGAATTTTTGAATATTATAGAAAGGTATTACGTAAAGACGGTACGTCCATGAGATACAGTCGAAATAGAAAAAACAATGAACGGAGACTCGTGTCTGAGATCAACGTGACGCCTCTTGTTGATGTGGTTCTGGTGTTGTTGATTATCTTTATGGTAACGGCGCCGATGCTCCAGATGGGGATTAACGTCAATCTTCCTCGAGTTCAGGCGAAAAGCATAGATGTGAGTGAAGAGAAACTTGTTTTGACCGTCAACAATGAGAAGGAAATCTACATCAATAAATACAAAACGACGATTGACGATTTGAAGCCGAAGCTGGAAAGCATCTTTGCGAGCAGGATCGACAGGGAAATATTTATGCGGGCTGATGAGGAGGTTCCCTATGGCTTTGTCATTCAAGTTATGTCGGAAGTGCGTAAATCCGGCGTTGACAAGCTCGGGATGATAACGGAGCCTCCTGGAAAATCGCAATGACGTCTCTGAGACTAAAACGAAGAAAAGATGACGGCATCAGCTTGAACAGCATGGTGTTGCTTTCATTCCTCCTGCATGCCTTGATCCTTTCCATACTTATTCTGTCGCCGTCATGGCCGACGCCGAAATGGACGTTCGGTCCCGTGTATACGGTCGACCTTGTCAGTATTCCCGCGGTTGCCGTGGCTACCCCGAGCCAATCATTGCGGACGATAGGTGATGTCGGATCAGGGAGCCGCTCCGTGGTTCTGAAGAAACAGATCGATGCGCTGTCGTCCGAGCCGGTTTACCCCTTGAAAACACGTAAAAAGGAAATAACGGATGATGTGGATAAAGCAATAGAAGATATTCGAGACCGGGCTCAGACATCCGCCGGGGAGACGCGCCGGGGTACATCAGGCAGTAATGCGGAAATGACCATGAAAATGCGTGTTTACTACTCGATCATCTGGTCTCAGATACGGGAGCAGTGGGCCCTCCCCGAAGGAATCCTGCCGAGTGATGTCTATGAAACGGTCATTGCCGTCACGATTTTACGGAACGGTGCACTCGCCGATCTCGTATTTGAAAAAAAGTCGGGCAATAAATACTTTGACGAATCTGCCGTCAAGGCCGTTAAGAAGGCGAGTCCGTTCCCGGCATTACCAGAGTGGTTCAGGGATGCCAGTTTGGAAATGGGGATCCGGTTTCGTTCATCGGAGCTCAGGTAAGAGAGAGTTTACCGTTACATGTTTAAAGTTTCACATCGGAATATCATGGGAGAGACAGGTTATTACAACTGAATTTCCCGTTAAACATGCACCTTTTATGTAAAGAAGTGGTATTTATGCGAAGAATTGGATTTTTGGTGATTCTGGCACTGCTCCTGTCGGGTGGTTCCGCCTTCGGCAAGGTCTACATAGACATCGATTCACCGGCCTTTCAACAGTTTCCCATTGCGATTCCCGATTTTAAGAATCTTGACCATGATGAGAAGTTGAGCGGCCTGTCAGGCGAGTTGACGGAGAGTCTGTCCTCGAAACTCCGGATTACGGGATATTTCCGTATAATCGACAAGAAGGCACACCTGGAGGATCAGCGCACCGCCGGCATCACTGCCGAAACAACGGATTTTTCCGATTGGTCGGCAATCGGCGCAGAATTTCTGGTAAAAGGAGGGTACACAGGGACCGGTGAGAATGTCTCCATCGAATACAGACTTTTTGATGTTGTTGAAGGGAAGCTTATAACCGGTAAAAAATACTGGGGAACCCGCAAGGAACTGGAGGATATCTCGATAAAATTTGCCGGTGAAATCCTGCTGGCGCTGACCGGCGAACCCGGTGTTTTCGACACAAAGGTCGCTTTTATCGGCAAAAAAGGGAAAAACTCAGATATATATACAGTCAATTTCGACGGCTCCGGGATTGAAAAAGTCACCGACAACAAAACAATAACGGTGCTGCCTCACTGGTCGACGGACGGGGCAACGATATCATTTACATCCTACATACACGGAAATCCTGATCTGTATCTCCTTGATATGACCACAAAGAAAAAGAAACGGATCTCGCATTACAAAGGGCTGAATCTGTCCGGCCCGTGGTCTCCCGACGGAACGAAGCTCTTGCTGACGTTAAGCAAGGATGGAAACGAAGAGGTCTATGTCATGGATCATAGCGCCATGAAAATTACCCGTCTTACCCATGACCCTGCAATTGATGTATCGCCGAGCTGGTCTCCCGACGGAAGTAAAATCGCATTTGTTTCGAATCGGTCAGGTAGGCCCCAGATATTTATCATGAATGCCGACGGCAGCAAGGTGAGACGGCTGACGTTCGCGGGAAATTACAATACTTCACCGTCATGGTGTCCCACGGGGAAGAGAATCATTTATGAAGGGACATCGAACGGCGGCTTTCAGTTATTCTCCATTGACGAGGACGGAAGCAATCTTATGCAGCTTACCTTCGAAAACGGCGGCTGTGAATATCCGACCTGGTCTCCTGATGGCCGCTACATAGCCTTCAGCTCCGGGGCAGGCGGAAAATCGCGAATCTGCATAATCAATTCAAATGGATTAAATTTCCGGGTCTTATATGAAAATTCCGAATTGGATGCCGTCTACCCTTCGTGGTCGCCACGCTTGACCGGATCGGCGCCATAGGAATCCACCGTCCCGTAACGGTTTGGAATTGTATTCATGTCTGGTTTTATGATATGGTTTCACGTATTCGTTATTTGAAAGAATAAAAAGGAGGATGGGTCATGAGTAGAAATCTGAAAGTTTTGGCGTTGGTAGTTGCGTTGTGTTGTTTTGTTGCTTTTGGTCTGTCGGGTTGTGCGAAAGAACAGGTCGTGAAAGAGGAAACGACGGTAGCTGAAGAAAGGGCCGCGGCAGAGGCGGCAGCGGCAGCCGAAGAGCAGGAGGCGCTCTTGAGAGAACAGGAAGAGCTGGAGCGGGTGCGGCTGGCGCGAGAGCTTCTTCTGCGGGAAGCGGCTTCATTCAACGACATTTATTTCGATTTCGACAGATATGACCTGAAACCGGAAGCCCGTGCTACGTTGAGGGACCATGCGGACTGGCTGATGCAGCATACCGAATTCGAAGCCATTATTGAAGGTCACTGCGACGAGCGGGGAACCCGTGAATACAACCTTGCCCTTGGTGAAAGACGAGCCCAGTCAACCCGTGATTATCTCATTACTCTCGGTGTCGAGAAGGAACGATTGACAACGATCAGTTACGGCGAGGAGCTTCCCTTGGATCCCGGTCATAATGAGGAGGCATGGGCGAAGAACAGGCGCTGTCATTTTGTTGTTGTCACCGAGGAAAAATAAAAATCCGAGGTATACCGCAACGTGAAAAGATATATTATTCTGCTTGCCGCCGTTGTTCTGGTCGTTACCGGTTGTGTGTCCAGCCGGGAACTCAGAGCGGTACAATACAGCCTCGGTACGAGAATCGGTGCCTTGGAAAATGACCTGACCTCTTTGAAAAAGGAGCACGCGCAGCTTCGGGAAAATCTCGACCAGCTCGAGGCACGAAACAAAACCCTCCGTAAAAGTCAGGCTGATGCCGGAGCTGATGTAACTACTCTGAGAGATGAGGTTCAGAAGCTTCGTGGTGAACTGGAGACCCTGGGAAGGGGGTTGTCTGTTCTTGATTCGGATATAAAAGGTAAAGATGCCGTCGGTATCAGCCGGAAACTCGACGATATTTCGTTCAGGATACAGTACCTGGAGAATTTTATCGGGGTCGGCAAGAAAGCGGATCAGGAAAAGGAACCGAAAAAAGGAGAGGAGGGCCGGAAGGATTCGTCCGTGCAAAAGTCTATCGACAGGGAAAAGGCGTATGCGAATGCTTATGAATCCTTTAAGGATGGAAAGTATCCTGAAGCTCGACAGAAGTTCGGGGATTTTGTAAAGACATTCCCTGACACGGAATATTCTGATAATGCGCAGTTTTGGATTGGTGAGAGTTACTATTTTGAGAAAGAATATGAAAAGGCTATTCTCGAATACGAAACCGTCATCAAAAACTATCCAAAAGGGAACAAGGTGCCCAACGCGCTTCTGAAACAGGCCCTTTCATTTATGAGGCTGGGAGATAACGACAGTGCCAAACTCCTGTTGCAGCGGGTTATCAAGGAATATCCTAATACGAGCCCGGCGCGAATTGCACGAAAGATGCTGTCTGAAAATTAGCTGAAGACACGAGGCCGTCGGTTGTGAGTTGTCGGTATTCATGAGGTCAATTCCTCGATACCGGGTACTCACAACTGACGGCCTTTTTTTATTGTCTCCTTCGGGGACGGGGAGAAAAATCCTCGCCTTCGGGCGAAGACTTCGGTTTGATTCTTCTCTGAAAAAGCCTTGACCGCTGCGGCTGCCGACTTCAGCGGGCGGCAGCCTACTCGATTACAATCGGTCGTATGCCCACCGGAATCGACAGATCAAAGAGTTCTTCGCAGTCATTTTGTAACGGTCCCAGTCGGGAATACCGTATCGTGGCAAGAATTTTCTTGGGTTTGTCCATTGATATCATGATTTTGTGCGGAAATAATGTTTCGCCGACGGGGAGATGGTCGTCGTATGCGGCCGAGTAAAGTGTGTTTCCGTTCGCATCATAAAGAGTGATACGTTTTACTGCTTCGTGCTCCAGGTCGACCCAGAGTGATGAGGCAATGTTTCCGTTATTGGTAACATCGATGCGGTACTCAACTCCTGTCATGGCGCCGCTGAGTTCCGCCGTCCCCGGTATTATCGGAGGAAGCGCTCCTGTCAGGAGCGGTATGATTTCCTCGGCGTCAAGCATGATCCGAAAAAAGGAAAAGAAATTTTCTTTTGTCGAACGTCCGATATAGAAATGACCTTCTCCCGGCAAGAATACCTTCAGGATCCCGTCGTTGACCGAAAGGAGAAAATCCGGTGTTCCGAAATACGGTATTGCTTCCAGCCGGAGACGGTCAGGCCTTTCCACGACGACGGCCACGTTCCGTACATATTTCCCATTCGGAGCATCAATGAAGACCTTTGCCGTCCCCTGCAGGCCCGTTCTTGTTCTATCTTTCTGTTGAATCCTTTGCAGGATATATTCCGGGGAAGGGGGGTCCGTGCTCTGCGGAGGTACGACATATCTGGGAGCACACCCGGCAAAGAGGCAAAGGATCATCACCGCTGCCATCGTATGGAATGGCGCCTTTGTTTTAGATTGATGCATCGTTACATTATCTCACAATCATAGGGTCACATTCGTGAAAGAGAACCCGCAGGTGACTCCACTGAATCGCCCTGTCTATTTAGGGCTTGCTGAAAAAGTCATAATCCACACATTCATCATCAGGCAAGGCATGATACCGTTTATATTACACACCAAGCGCCATACTCCTGATTAGGCATAAATGCTGCCTGATGATGAG
>DSDU01000224.1 GCA_011056835.1 Deltaproteobacteria bacterium | reverse complement strand
TCGCAGAGACATGCCAGCTCCAGACCGCCTGCAACTGCATATCCCGAAACAGCGGCAATTACCGGTTTGGAAAGGATCATTCGAGTCGGGCCCATCGGCCCGTCCTGCGGCATATCCCTGTTCAACTTATTTCGTGTTGTCTCATGCATCAGTGCCTTGAGATCAGCTCCTGCACAAAAATTCCCCCCCAGCCCCCCCAGCGGACCGCCACATCTTGATCAACATTGCGATCAAAGTCGCGGAAGGCATCGGCAAGTTGATCGGCGGTCTTTCTGTCAACAGCATTTCGCACATCCGGTCGATTTATGATAATCGTACAAATACGTTGTTTATGTTCGACATATACCTCATTCATTAGAGTCCCCTTCATCATAAATTGACAAGAACATTTGTCAGCGGTTGTCTCAACCCTTCTTCCGTCAGATACTGCACCCCACGGCAAAGCCGTCCGCCATGGCTTCGGCAATCTGTCCCGGTTCGCGACACGATCCGATTAGCAGGAACTTGATACCCGACTTTTTTATTGCATCTTCCAGATCTCTTTCCCGGATCAAACCGACGGCAATGATTACGGAATCAACATCGATTTCAGCTTCTTTATTATCTCGATCACGGATAATGACTCCTCTATTTGTTATTCCGATCACCTTGGTATCTGTCATAACGGCAACCTTGCTATTGAGCCGGGACAAGAGTCCCCATCGATTCGAAGGTCCAACATCACTGGCAATTGATGGCAGCATCTCTACAACGGTAACCTCCTTCCCCTTATCGGCAAGATATTCGGCCGTCTCCACACCGATCAGTCCTCCTCCGATAATCACCACGGTTTGTCCAACCTCAGCTGAACCTTTCAATACGTCAATGGCAGTTGCTACATGACCTCGCTCAATGCCCGGAATGGCAGGAACGATTTCCTTTGCACCCAATGCCATAACGACAACATCCGGTTTGAGTTCGGAAAGTTTTTCCGGCGTACAATTCTCTTTGCATCTTACGTCAACCGATAAAATCTCCATCTGGTATGACAGATAATCGATGAGATTCTTTAACTCACCTTTATGAGGAGGGATGACCGCAACATTCAACATACCACCCAGTTGGCTATTTTTTTCAAATAACGTCACATCATGACCACGTAGCGATGCTACTCTGGCCGCTTCCATCCCCGCCGGTCCTCCACCGATGATTACCATACGCTTTTTTTCTGCCGTCGGATTCACAAGGTTTTCCCCTTCCCGCCCCAGTTCATGGTTGATGGCACATTTCAGCTCTACAGATTCATCACCCCTCATTATGAGCTTCATTATTTGATCAAAACAGTGACAGCATGCGGTGCATCGACGAATCTCGCGTAAACGCCCCTCCCGCGTCTTCTTCACAAATTCCGGGTCACACAGCAACGGCCTCGCCAAGCCGATCAGATCGGCATCACCCCGTGTCAAAATTTGTGCCGCTACGAGGGGATCGTTAATTCTTCCTACTGTGGAAACAGGCACGTCCACGACGTTCTTGATTGATCGTGCCAAATAAGCAAATGCCCCCCGGGGCACTGACATGGGAAGCATTGGACGGGCAGCTTCGTGCCATCCCGCCCAGACATGAAGTCTGTCCGCCCCCGCCTCAACGATCTTCGGAGCAAGAATCAGTGAATCTTCAAGTGTCTTGCCTCCCTTCACACCGTCTTCACCATCAAATTTCACACATATGTTGAAATCATGTTCTACCAATCGTCTGGTTTCTCGAAGCACATCAAGCAGGAATGTTGATCTCCCGATGATATCACCTCCATATTTATCCTCTCTAAGGTTTGTTACCGGAGAAAGAAACTGGCTGACAAGATAACCCGAACACCCGCATATTTCAATCCCGTCAAAACCAGCCTTCCGGGCACGCAGTGCTGCCTCAGCAAAGGCAAGGACAAGTTCATCCACTTCACCGGTTGTTAGTTCGCGGGGTGTTTCTCCCGTGTACCGGGACGCCACCGGTGACGGCGCCACTGACTGCCGTCCCGTATATCTGCCGAATGAATACCGTCCCGCATGATTGAGCTGGGCAACGATTTTCGCACCTGCCTTTTGAACAGATGCAACCATCGATCGAAAGAATTCGATATCATCGTCCCTTTCAAGACTCGGCTCATGAGCGGCGATTGCACCGCCCGTCGGGTGCACTCGGATCTCTCCTGTCGTTATGAGGGCAACATCTCCTTTGGCGCGGGCTACAAAATAGTCCGTCAGTTGATCCATAGAGTATGTTGTCCCCATGGGTGCCATAAAAAAACGGTTCTTTAATGTCATGTTCGGCATGACAAGCGGCTGAAATAAAATTGCCAGTGAGTTATCCTTCATTGCTACCTCCTTAATCAGTAAGCAGGCGTTCAGACCCAATAATGTTACGTATACAAAACACCAATCAAAAAATTTTTACATAATGTCTCTCAAGAGCCGTTTTAAAAGTATTGATTCTTCCATTGTAAATCCGGACAGCAATTCCTTATTGACCGAATCACGAACTCCGATGAGTATGCCTTTCATATCGATTGATTTCCGAGACAGGTAAATCCTAATATACCGCCTGTCTTCCTCATCCGACCGCTTTACAATCCATCCCGCATCAACCATTCGATCCAGCACCCCTGAAAGTGTCGCATTATCGAGAATAAGTCGCTTGCTTATTTCGCTGGCCGTCAATCCGTCTTCTATCCACAGCGCTTCAAGAACCAAGTGCTGGACTGCTGTCAATCCATGTGTCTGCAGAACGTTCTTGAACTTCCCATGGGCTTTTTGATAGGCCTTGGCCAGAAGAAAAGTCAGACAATCTGTAAGGTCATTCATAACCATATCCTTTCGTGTACGAACAAATAACATGTCAATGCCACAGTGTCAATAATCTTTCTGCAGCTCAAGCGCTTAGCTTTTGGAAAATATTCCGTTCTTCCGCTTTCCCTTCGGTCGTAAAACTCACATTTCTGCCTTACCGCCGAAGCCTTCTCATCACCGCCCTTTAAATGTCGGTTTTCTCCGCCCCATAAAAGCTGCAGCGGCTTCCAGTAAATCTTCAGATGTCAGAAGAACCATGTTTTTGTGTATGGCAAGGGACATTCCCTCGTGAACGGAAACATATCTGCTGTAATTGAACACTTCTTTCGTACCCTGAACCGCCAGAGGAGCATTTTCGGCTATCTGGAATGCAAGGTTACGAGCCCCTTTGATAAGAGAGTCCCTGTCTTCATAGACGGCATTTACCAACCCCATGCCCTCAGCCTCCCGTGATGAATAAAACCGGGCTGTATATGCCATTTCTCTGGCAAACCCCTGCCCAATGATAAGGGGGAGCCTTTGAAGAACACCCATATCGGCAACAAGACCGATTGCAGCTTCACGGAGGGAAAAAGAAGCATCTTCGCTACAAAGCCGAATGTCACAGGCTGAAATGATGTCAAGACCACCACCGATACAGACACCATGGACAGCGGCAATGACCGGCTTCCTGCATTCCTCAAGTACATTACAGCAGTCAAAGAGATCTTTCAGTGTCTTTGGAAAATTGAGGTTCGATCGTGCTTTCCCGTCAAGTTCCAACGACATGAAATCCTTCAGATCAAGTCCGGAACAGAACGCGGTATCGACGTTACTCTTTAAAATAATAACGTTCACATGATCATCCTCATCGACTTCATGAACAGCTCGAACGATTTCTGATGTAAATTCCAGATTGAGAGCATTTAACTTTTTTGTTCTGTTCAAACCGATAGAGGCAACTCTGTCTTCAATTGTAATTTCAACAAACCGGTAACTCATGGACGCCTCCTTGTAAATTTATCAACGCACATACTCAAAACAACGGTGAATGCCAATCTTACATCTTTTCATTATGATCCGTGCGCGGTGCCATGTTCATACTTAGTGGAAGTTTCCTTCTACAGCAACATTTTTCATAGCTTACTGAAAAATTCATATGAGCATCACGACAAAAATCATTTCGAATAATCAGAGATCCCCCCGCAAGAAGTTGCATGAATGCGCTTGCCGCTCAATTAAAGGGTAGAAATTCTCTCATATATAAAAAGATATATGCCGGAGTGCATATTATCAACATTCGTCAGTTTATCGACACACAACACCACAAAGAATCAAGTAATATAAAAGGGAATTCATTGAGTTAGATAGAAGCATATCAGGCATTATACCGATGAAAAAGCTGTCAGAATAAAGACATATGCTATCACATTGACAGGGAGAAAATTCTTTTGTATGTAATCCGTGGATTAAGGATGGAAGGGAGAATTGCAATGAGGCAATCCGGTCAATTCATGTCACAATTGCCTGAAAATGAAAAATACATTTTATGCAACTTTCTTGCTTTCATTGATTTCTTTTCTGTCGACTGGTTTGCAGGAAGCATCGACCTCCTTCCTTCGCGACTTATTTCGACGATATCATATCTTGAGAAAATGCACTGGGTAGAGTCCCTCAATGGACAGGCAGGGTTTTACCAATGGACGGATAAAGTACCCCGGGACGAGATTATCAGTCATATTCCTCCCGACATCATGTCTGCCTATTATCGTCAGGCGGCAAACATTCTTCTGAAAAATCTGCCTGAGGACGAAACAAATATTCTCAAGATTTCGAATCATTGTATTCTGGCAGGCTTGAGAGAAAAAGATCTGGATATAATTTTCAACGCAGCCATGATAGAGGAGAAACATCACCGTATTTCCTCGGCTATAAGTCTGTATGATCACATTCTGGAATATATCGAACAACTTATCGTCGACGACAAAATCGATCCTTCCCGAGGGCTTTGCTCTCGCTTCATCCAGTCTATCGAACGAAGGGCCACCCTTTCCGTATTTCATCCGAATGTCAAAAAAACGAACCGCCTTCTTTCCATGGCACTTGATACGGCGGTACACATCGAGGATCTCAGAGCTCAGGCATCATTACAGCTTCTCATCGGACAAAATTGCTGGATGTCGTTTCAACATGAAAAAGCAATCTATCACTTCGATCTCGGATGGGAAATGATCAACAAACATAATATCGACGATCATACATTATACATGAGAGGGTTGCAGCTCCAGGGAATGGCTTATTGGACACGGGGGCAATTGTCAAAGGCCATTGAGGCTTACGAAAATTCTCTGGGAGAACTGGATTCACTTGCTGCTGATGACTTTTCCTCTATGACTGCTCTTAATCTCGCCCTCGGATATTCCCACATCGGCATGCCGCAGCGGGGTCTCGGAATCTCGGAAACAATTTACAATCAGGCTAAAAAGAACGAAAACTGGCCGATAGCTTCTTTTGCTCTCGGAACGTCTGGAATGATTTTCCTGGAAATGAGACAACTGCACAACAGCAGAACATATTTCGAAATGTCGCTGGAACTTTCAAAGAAGGAGCGTATTCCCATGGCGGAAATCATTGCCGGTATGGGCATCGCAAATATAGAATGTCTTCAGAAAAACTTCGAAGAGGCAGAGAAATACTTTAAAGTTCGATGGATAATACGTAAATCGAGCTGGTTCCATATTCTTAACGTCACCCATTCTTTTGAGGCTTTTTTCAGACTTTATCGGGAAGGATACCGTTTCGAAGATCTCATTGAAACTAAATTAACCACCTACCTCTACTCGATAAAACACGAGCAACATCACCTCATGTACTGCATTATCCGACGCCTCCAGCTGGAACTCAGTGAAGAAGATAAATCACCGAAAGAAAAAATCGAGGAATTTTTATCACTTGAAATATTAACCAAAGAATGTGGCGCCACTTTCGAAACTGCCAAGATACATGTTAATCTGTCCCTTCTTTTCCTCCAGGCAAACAACTGGAAGAAAGCGGAACGATATGCTAAAGATGCATGGGAGGTCCTGAAACATTTCGCACGGGACGTTTTCCCATCCGATCTGGCACATTTGATTCCACGCTATGATGAAGAAAAGGATCATCGCCTGTTCGATCTCATTGTTGAAATCGGTGAAGCTATTTCAAACCAGTCGAATATAGAAACCCTCCTGACAAACATAATTATTGCGATATCTCGATATAAACGGTCGGAGAGGTCCGCTCTTTTCATTAAAGACAAGGATGCGGATACGATAAGAATGGTCGCATCGAGAAATTTATTAAGAGAACACTTTGATGACGAATCATTCACTGAAGCCAAAAATCTTATTAATGAGGTCGTCAACGGTGCTGACGAAACCATCCGCTACCACGAATCAAACAATGAAGGCTCTTTCGACTTTCGCCGCATCATTGTTACTCCCCTGATGCTCGGGAAAAAAGTGTTTGGCGCCCTCTACCTGGACAGCAGATTTTTCCCGACCGAACTAAGCGGCAACCAGCGGACTCTTTTATCCGCTATTTCATCACAAATCGCTGTATCGATCGATCGCGCACAGGCTCACGATGAAATAGCCCGGCTCAACGACAGACTCATTGAAGAAAACAGATACTACATCGAGGAGAAGGAAGAATTTAGACCCTTCGGTGAAATCATAGGAACCAGCAAGGCCGTTGCGGATATACATCGCCTCATAAATAAGGTCGCCCCCACCCAATCGACGGTATTGATCCTTGGTGAAACGGGCGTTGGGAAAGAGCTTATTGCACGGGCGATTCACCGAGAGAGTAAAAGAAGCGAGGGACCTTTTATTCGGGTCAACTGTGCGGCATTACCGGATACCTTGATTGACAGCGAACTGTTCGGTCATGAAAAAGGGGCGTTTACCGGCGCCATCAAAACCAAGGCGGGGAGATTCGAACTCGCTCATAACGGCACCATTTTTCTGGATGAAGTATCCGAACTGCCCCTTCAGACGCAGAGCAGATTGTTGCGTATTCTACAGGAAAAAGAATTTCAGCGTGTGGGAGGAACAAAAACGCTTTTTTCCGACTTTCGTCTGATCACAGCAACAAATAAAGATTTGAAAGACGAAGTGGCCAAGGAAAGTTTCAGAGCCGATCTCTTCTATCGACTGAACGTTTTTCCAATCTTTGTGCCGCCTCTCAGAGAAAGGAAAAAAGATATACCACTGTTGGCATCACATTTCTTAAAACTCTTTTCTTCTCAATACAACAGGGCCTACGAAGGGATTCCCGGGTTGGAAATGGAAAAAATGAAGAACTACTCATGGCCGGGGAACATAAGGGAACTCGCCAATATGGTGGAGCACGCCGTTATCCTCGGCGAGAGGAAAATCAGATTCCCTGAACTCGGCGCAAAAAACATCGAGGGATATATCGAGGATGAAGAGTCGATGAGCCTGAAGGAAATGGAAAAAAACCAGATCTTAAAGGCCCTTAAGAAAACAAACGGCAAAATAGGCGGCCCCGACGGTGCATCCGCCCTCCTTGGACTGAAAAGAACGACATTGATAAACCGCATGAAAAAGCTCGGCATCATCGTTGAACGAACTGCCACATAATATCGCTGAGAGGGAAGTTCCTCATGTCGCACCACCATCACGATTATTCAGCACTTGACAGACCTGAAGTACTCATGTTTCTGTTTCATCCTCGCCGTGAGGAGTTCAGGACGCCTCCGAAGGATAATACCATTGACATACTCATTCCGGTCGGAGACGCTGTCGTCATCGGGTCAACTTTTCATAGTACCGGGAAAACAAACCCGACCATCCTGTTCTTTCACGGCAATGGAGAAATCGTGGCGGACTACGATGATTTAGCCCAGATTTACAACAGTCTCGGAATCAACTTCTTTATTGTCGATTACCGGGGATACGGCAGATCCACAGGCTCCCCCAGCGTCGGCTCCATGATGGAAGACTGTCACACGATTCTGAACTACGTTTTAAAGTGGTTGAGCGACAACGATTTTACCGGCCCTTTCGTTATAATGGGACGATCACTTGGAAGTGCGTCGGCACTGGAGCTTGCCGCCAACTACCGTGATAGGATTGATGGAATCATTATCGAAAGCGGCTTTGCCTATCTCACCCCTCTCCTCGAATTGATGGGAATCAATGCAAGGCGTCTGGGTATCTCCGAAGAAGACGGATGCCGCAACCTGGAAAAGATTCGACTGTTCGACAAGCCCGTTCTGATCATTCATGCCGAATATGACCATATCATACCATTTTCAGACGGTAAGGCATTGTTCGATGCTTGCAACGCTTCCTATAAAAGACTCATAAAAATCGACGGCGCCAATCATAACGATGTCATGTTTCGGGGCTTTAAGACGTATATGAAGGGGATACACGATTTCATCGGTAAGTTAACGTAATAGTCGTGAATACAGACTCCTTATTCGCTCATAAGCGTCGCTGTTTAATGAACTATCATGCCGTAGAGGGGCGGGGTATCAACAACTTCTAATCGGTACTTTCTTCAAAGCAAGCTGCGGGTATTAGGCCCGAAAAGAGATTAAAATATACGGTCAGCTCTCATTTCGGCCTGTCCAGTAGCAACAGTCTGTCATCACAGCAGTAATGATGTGGGCGAAAAGGCGGTCAAATCTCATGCACCTACCAGCCCTATGTACCCTGTCAGAAAAATAAAAGAGGCACATTCAACATATTGTTTCATTATGTGATGATATCCTCTTGGTCGCTCCATCCGATTTGGATATTTGCTCCATCCTTACAATACGCGAATAACTTTCAGCGGCAGGCCATGATCCGTAACGGCCTCTCCAATGGCACTCTCCGATCCGAGGGCCTTTATGATTCCTTGTCGTCTGACCATGTCAAGGACATCGGCAAAAGCGGTAAAATCATGGGGCGTCGTTGATAATATCTCATTGCGCATCTGCTGACGACTTTCGGCATCATTGCCATTCAGATACCACAGCATGGACGTATAACCCTTCTCATCGGGAAGCATATATGAATCCATATCACCGATGGCTCCTATAATGCCTTTCGTCAGCTCTGCCCGGCTGAGGTTCATCGTCCGAAGGAATTCAACCGCTTCATCAAAGGCAGTGATCGTCTTGACAAGATTCGGATCACGATAGGATACCATGGTTAGAACACCGGATAGGCTGTTAAAAATACAGAATGCGCCATATGCACCTCCCTGAACCCGGACACGATCCCACAGCCACGAGTTTCTCAGATACCGGGCGATCACCTTTGATGAACCGTGATGTTGGTACCCCATCGAATACAAACCGGCTCCCTTACCGACATAATTCACCTGCGCCGGTATGGTCAGACCTTCATACTTTTCACATTCGTCAGGCGTCCATCGCACGATATGAGGCGTCGCCGTCGGCAATTCATCAAAAAACCGATAAAGCTGCGGCTCCATCCTCGACCATGCGTCGCCGTCAACAGTAACATTTACGATCATCGCTTTTCTATTGATCAGGAGCCGAAGCATATCTTCAAGGTCTGCATGAATCGCCGACCAGTTACTATCAACCTTTTCGGTTAGCTTTCTTATGAAAAAAAGATAACTGATCCCGCTCAATTTTTCGGTAAGCCATCCTGATTCAGTAAAATGTGATCTCAGGCGGATGTTGACAATCTGATGTCCTCCCGGTATTAACGCATTCTCCTGCCGGGCTTTTTCTTCCAGTACCATTTGACGAAATCGTTCTCTGTTGTCCAGTTCGGGACATATCAGTACATCTTTTAAAATAGCCAGGAGCTGATCCGTTCGTGTTATCATTGTCTTGCCTCGCAGAAAAAGCCACGCCGCAGTGCCGCTGCTGTCTTTGACGACAGAGGTAAACGAAGCGCTTCGAATCCCTCCCGTCTGTCGGCTGATTCTCTTTGAAAGCTCTACATAGTCTTCTTTTTTCGTACCGATTTGGAGGAGTGCCCTGCCAAAGAGCGGGACATACGGCAGATATCGTTGCGGCAGCAAGCGTAAATCGAATCCCACATCAAGATAAAGGATTCCACTGGTATCAAGATCATGATACAGAACCTTTACGTCTTGATTATCAAGAAGAGAACAGGGAATCTCCTTGTTTGTTCTCTCTAGATCCGAAAGTTTCAGCACAGGAATAGTCGCCAGAGATTCCGGGGAGTCGGGCGTTTCCTGCCGTTCCCGCATATGTTTCGTATTTTCCAAAATTGACCGAAGCTGCCGATCGTCCATTGTTTTTTGTATACGTTCCAATGTCTCTTTCTCATTTTTTTCGAGATGTTCTCTCAACTGTGCATCAGGCTTCAATACAACCGTCGATCGATGCTGATTCTTCAGAAAATATGTATCGATCAAATCCTCAAAGTAGGTTGTATTATTCTTATAAGATGACGTTACCCATGACAGCAGTGATTCAAACTTCAATAAAATCGCGGGATCACCATCATAGAGCCATGTCGTCAGGGAACGAAGCATCACGATAAGACCTCGAGGATAACTTCCCGTATTGTTTTCCCGTAATCGAAATTCCATCGTATTGAGTGAAGCCTCGATCGTCTCTGAATCGATTCCGACCCGCACTAATCGGGACAGCGTGTTCAGAATAAGCGTTTCCACCGCATCGGCATTGCCAACATCAACTCCCTTAAGTCCGACTGAAAAAAACATTTGTCGCAGCTCATTTTCGAGGCCAGCACCGGTTATATCCTCTCCGAGACCCGAATCGATGAGCGCTTTTCGAAGCGGTGATCCGGGCATACCAATCAGTGTATGACCAAGTACTTGAAGGGCCATGTTGATCCGGGCATCAGTCGTCTCAGGTAGAAGCCAGTTAACCGTTACCATACCCTTGCTCCGTTCGGCCTCATCCGCTCCGACGGCATAGGCTCGCTCGATGCGCCGCGGATGTCGGTGGCGTCGCTGAAGCGGAATGGCGGACGCGACGTCCATTTCGTCAAAATCGGCTAAATATCGGTCAATGATGCGCAGACGCTCACCAGGATCATCATCACCATAAAAAAAGATTCTCGCATTCGATGGATGATAATACGTTTTATGGAACATTCTGAAACGCTCGTAATCCAAAGAGGGAATTGATTCGGGATCACCCCCGGAATCGACGCCGTAGGGTGTGTCCGGGAAGAGCGATTGCTGAGAATACTCTGCAATGAGTCGTTGCGGTGATGAATAGGCGCCTTTCATTTCGTTGAAAACGACGCCCTTGTGATGTAACTGATCATGAAGATCGTTGAGCTCGTAATGCCATCCTTCCTGCTGAAACACAAACGGCGTTATGTTCGGATAAAATACTGCATCGAGATACACGTCAATAAGATTATAAAAATCCTGGACATTCTGACTTGCCACGGGATAACAGGTTTTATCCGGGTAGGTAAATGCGTTAAGAAATGTCTGAAGAGACCCCTTCAGAATTTCAACGAAGGGCTCCTTGACGGGATATTTTCTTGAACCACACAAGACGGAATGCTCCAGAATATGGGGAACCCCCGATGAGTCGGTCGGCGGCGTGCGAAAGATGATGCAGAATACTTTATTTTCATCATTGTTACACAGCGACAGCACCTCCGCACCCGTCTTGATGTGACGATACAGAAGTGCTTTTGTTTTCAGCTCGTCAATCATATCATCGCGTACCAACTCAAAACCGTAGTAAGTATCCATGACTTCCTCCGATGTAGTGATATTGGTTTCATAATAGAATTTCGCGGCGCATTCAATCATTTTTACTTGATCTACTTTCCGTAAAGTGTTCATGTGCTATGAGACTGACAATTTCAAGTCTCATTTATCCCTCCGTACGAGTTGAATGAGGAAAAGGTATGCACGTTAAAAAATGTTCTTGACAATGCATATTTGGTATGCCAAATATACGCATATAAAATACTTCAAGGAACGATTCCCATGGCAAAAGATGACCGGCTGATTTTTTTATTATTGACGGCACAGCAGAAACTCCGCAACTATCTTAAAACCGAACTGTTGAAAGAAGGTGTGAAGACAACCATTGCGCAGGGAGGGATTCTAGCCCTCTTAAAGCAGAACAATGGTCGGACCATGACTGAACTGAGTCAGATTCTGTCAATTGACAATTCAACAATCACCGGCTTGATCGATCGCCTTGAGAAGGCCGGATTCGCAAAGCGGAATTCCCATCCCCAGGATCGACGGGTGTCTCAAATCATAATTACCACCGAAGGAATCGAAGAGGTGGACCGATCAATCGGAGTAATGAGACGGGTTAACGAAGAGATAAAATCGGGGTTTTCCCAGGACGAAGTGGAAGCATTCAAAAATGTATTGATAAGCTTCTTTGAGAAATTCAAGAAATAATTTGTATGTCAAATATCAACGGCATGTATTTATTGACTATCAATGGCAACAGCACTTACCGACGAATTGACAATAATCAGTGACCGGGCTGCCGATTTTGCCCAACGAAACATTGCACCCCGGAACGACCTTCACACTATGGAAGGGTTCCCCCATGATATCTGGCAACACATGGCTGACGAAGGGCTGCTGGGTATCGGGATTGCGCGGGAATACGGAGGAACGGGGGGCCGATTTCTTGACATAACCGTGACTGGTGAAGCGCTTGCCCGTTCGGGGCATAATATGGGAATCTCCCTGTCATGGGTAATCCACAATGTCATTTCCCGCTATTTTATCAACGAATTCGGAAATAAGGAACAGCAAGATGAAATGCTCCCCCTTCTTGCAAAGGGATTCATAACAGCTTCGATCGCAATCTCTGAACCGGGTTCAATGGCACATCCCAAACACCTGCGTACAGAAGGGGTCCTCCATGATACAGGCTATGTGATCAACGGATGCAAATCATTTCTCACCAACGGACAGATTGCCGACCTGTTCATTGTACTTGCGATCACAGGCTATGAGGGAAACAGGAAGCGATTTACGTCGTTTATCATACCAAAAGAAACAGAGGGCATCGCTGTCACCAAACACATCCAGCTGGATTTTCTGAGACCCTCGCCACATTGTGAAATTCGCCTCACAAACTGCCTCGTTTCGGTATCCCACATACTCGGGGAAAAAGGAACAGCCTATGATTTCATGGCAAAACCTTTCAGGGAAATTGAAGAAGTTTGCCTCATGGGCCCGATCATCGGCGGTATGAAGTTTCAAATTGAGCTGCTTACGGGACTTATCCGCGATGGCGACCTTGCCCCTTCAGACAAACTGAAAGGTGGTCTCGGAGAGCTGGCGCATACGATTGATACGCTGCTGATCATCTCTCTCGAGGCGGCGTCGATGCTCGACAGTAAAGAAAAGCATCCGGAATTTCTCTCACTGCTCCTCTCATTCAGGACCATTGCAAACAGATTCCAGTCACTACTCAAAGATCTTCACTCCTTATCAGGGGGAAGAGAAAGTCGTGAACTGGCGGTTCTAACGAAGGATCTGATTCAGAGCATCAACATCGCAGACTATGTGTCCACGATCAAAAAACAAAGAATGGGAGAGGATCTCCTGAGGAGAAAGGGATAAGAGGTAATGGTACTTTCCAACAAAAATATCATGTCCATAGAAAACATACAGAATGCATTCAGACGTGTTGAGTACATCTGCAGCAAACATATCGCGACGACAGTCTATCTGGCATTTCAGCTCAACAAACCAATTCTTGTCGAGGGACCCGCCGGTGTCGGAAAGACCGACCTGGCAAAAAAGACAGCAGCATTTCTCGACCTTCCCCTCATCCGTCTCCAGTGTTATGAGGGACTCGATGAATCAAAATCTCTCTATGAGTGGAAATACGGAAAACAACTTTTGTATACGCAAATCCTAAGGGACAAACTGAACGACATTGTTCGTGAAAAAAATAATCTCGCAGAGTCGATCGATGCTCTTCACCGGTATGACGATATCTTTTTCTCCCCACAGTTTCTTGAGCCGCGCCCCTTGCTCAGTGCATTGCAACACCGGGGGGGATCTGTCCTGCTTATTGATGAAATCGACAAATCAGATGATGAGTTTGAGGCATTCCTACTGGAAATTCTCTCGGACTTCCAGATTTCCATCCCCGAAATCGGAACAATCAAGGCGGAATCCGCTCCCTTTGTTTTTCTGACCAGTAATAACACAAGAGAGCTTAGTGATGCCCTGAAACGGAGGTGCCTTCATTTATTCATCCCATTTCCCGAAGCCCAGCTTGAACGTGACATCATTAATATCAAAGTTCCCGGTTTAGAAGATAGTCTTCGCTTTCAGCTCGTTTCATTTATCCAGCACATACGGACGCTTGATATCAAGAAGCTCCCCTCAATCAGCGAGACCATCGATTGGGCCCGTGTTCTCCTTCTACTTCATGCAGAAAGCCTTAATGCGGAGGTCGTAAGGAATACGCTGAACGTATTTCTGAAATTTGAAGACGACATTGCCGTAGTAAAAGACTGTCTCTATGAACTGACCCAGCACGCATTGAAAGAGGGTCACGCCTGAGAATATGGAACGGGTACTGGGAGATTTTATTATCGCACTTCGCAATGCCGGGATTCGAGCGTCCGTATCGGAAAGTATCGACGCGGCTCACACCCTCGATCTCGTCGGTTATGAAGACAGATCTACACTGAAAATATCCCTGGCGGCGGCTCTCGCAAAATCAGCTCGCGAAAAAGAGATTTTTAACGACTGCTTTGACCGTTTCTTTTCTTTCACTGATTGTGCGGACTTTGCCCCTGATAAAAATATTGATTATGAAGCAGTATCTGAGCAGTCGCTGTCGCCGCTGACGATTCTACTGCTCGATGGAGATCAGGCGGGCATCATAACATCGATGATGCAGGCAGTGCAGGATACTCAACTTTCGAACATGCAGTTCTTTACTCAGAAAAACCCCTATACCAGGAGAATCCTTTTATACATGGGGATGGAAGAACTCGACCGAGACATTCGGCAACTCGAGCAAGCCGGCGCCCCGGGAGCTCTGCAGCAGGCAGAAGCATTGCGAGAGTCCCGGGGTCGTCTTTTCGATTACGTACGAAGCCATGTGGAACGGTATTATAACCTTTTCACTGAAACCACTCGCTTCAGTATTATCGAGCAGCGTCTTAAAGACGTAAAACTGTCGACCGTTGAGGAGCGGGATTTTTTTTACATGCTCCTGATAGTAAAAAAAATGGTAAAACGCCTGAATGATGTCCATTCGCGACGGAAGAAAAGCTTTCGGCGGGGACAACTGGATTTCAAGAAGACCCTGAGAAAAAATATTACTTATCAGGGCCCCCTGTTCGATATCATCTGGAAAAAACGGAAAATCGATCGCCCCAGTGTTGTCGTTATCTGCGACGTAAGCCGATCCGTCAGAACAATCGTCCGCTTCTTTCTGCTCTTTTTGTACAGCATGAACGAAGTGATCGGCAAGATCAGGAGCTTTATATTCTGTAATAATCTTATAGAAGTCAGCCATATCTTTGACAACTATTCCGTAGAAAAGGCCGTCGAAATTCTTCGTACTGGTCAGGGGCTTGATATCGGACTGAGCCGAACAAATTACGGAGAGGCCTTTTTGAATTTTCATGGTCAGTACGTCCGGAGTGTGACCAACAAGACGACGGTCATTATTCTCGGTGACGGTCGAAACAATTATTTCGACCCGGAAACCGCCCTGCTGAGAAAAATCCATGAAAAATCAAAACGGCTCATCTGGCTTAATCCTGAAAGCATTCCTTTCTGGGGTTCAGGTGATTCGGAGATGAAGCGGTATGGTCCCCTCTGTGATATTGTAAGGGAATGCAGCACACTGAGACACTTGGAACGAATCATCGACGATATTCTTTAGTTTCGAACCACTCCCGAACGGAGGGTAACTGCCATGGGTAATGAAAGGCATACGACTCTCGGAATTATCAGTGTTATTCACGGCGAGAATGGAAGTCGATTCCCTTACAGTAATACGCTGTTTATCAATGATGAGATGAAGGCCGTTATTGATACCGGTGCCGGAGAAGCACCACTATCGGAGCTGAAGCAAAACAAGCGGATTGATCTCGTTATCAATACCCATTTCCATTTCGATCATATCGCTTATAATTATCTTTTCAGCGATTCTGCAAACCTCATTAATGAAAGGGAGTCAAAATGTTTCCGCGACAGAAGGAACATCGGAGTTAACCTCGGTATTGAAGAAGTTTACGGTTCCGAAGAAGTCGATCGATGGCTCAACCGTATTTCTCATCCGGATACACGGCAGAGCCCATATTCGCCCCAGAACAACCATAAATGGTGGCTGTCTACCACCAGGTTCGACGGAGACTATCCCTGGGGTCATGTTTTCGACTTCGGTAAAACGAAGATGCACGTCATCGCTGCACCGGGACATTCCGAGGGATTTTGCTGCATGTATTTCCCCGATGACGGAATCGTCTATGTCGCTGATATCGATTTAACATCTTTCGGCCCGTGGTATGGAGGCACTGATGGTGATATCGAATTGTTTATTGAATCGTGCCGGAGAATAGAAATACTCGATGCGGAAACGTATATAACGGGACACGAAGCGGGTATTCTTAAAAAGAGAGAATTTCAGACGGGACTTGATATTTTCCTGGAAAAGATCAACGAAAGGGATTACCGGGTACTTGCAGCGCTGAAAGAACCAGTCACCCTTGAAGATATCGCTGGCCAGGGTCTGATTTACGGAAGAAAATATCACGTTGATGAATGGGTTTACATGTGGAATTATCTCATGACGAAAAAGCACGTGGAGCGGCTGGTCAGGCTTGGACAGGCTACACAGAATGACAACACTTTCGTTCAAAAATAGTGTGGATTGATCATGATATAGTGTGCGATCTAGAGCCTGTTGAAAAAGCATTTCCCATTTCCGATACTGTTGCGAGATACCATTGCAAGGTTGTTACCACCACAATCGGACACCGGTCACGGAAGGTCGTGCCGTTTCGGTAAAATATCAGATCAAGTGCGGCAAGCACACTATGCCTCTGAAATGATTGGACCCTTTCTTATCTTTTCCCTACAGCATCGAATCACATGATTAAGTTTTTAATACATGTCGGATATTTCCATTTGAATTTCACGTTTCCTCTGCTATGAAAATTATGAGAATAAGGATTTTCAATATTGTGTCAAGAGATAACATGCTGACCGATCACGATTATGATTCCGCCATAAAATTGTGTCGAGATATTGCCGCTGCCGTGGAGACGCCACGGTTTTATAGAGAGCGGAAAAGAGAAGTGGATCACTCTCGAAGGTTTCTCGAAAATCATCCTATTTCCAGACATTGTCTGACCATTATTGGCAACAACGATACTCCGTATGGCCATGGCCTGTCTCATGCCATGGATGTGGCGATAGACGCCGGAGCTATTATACTCATCGACGGAAATGATATGGCAGATAGGGGGCCGCTTGACCTGTTGATGCATCATGCACACATCGCAGGTATCCTCCACGATATAAGGCGATCTCACCCCGACCACGCCCGCGAAGGCGCTCGAGCGGCCGATGCGATTCTGAAAGGTATCGGCATGGCTCAGCATGAGCGAACTGCAATAAAACGTGCGATTGAAAACCATGAAGCGTTCAAGCCGGTTCGTTCTCTTGGCAACCCCCATGATCAACTCCTTTCAGACGCCCTCTACGATGCCGACAAATTCAGATGGGGACCCGACAACTTTACCACAATGCTGTGGGATATCATTATTCCCCGCAATGTTCCCTTGTCAAAAGTAATGAACCGCTTTCCTGATGGCCTCGCGGGAATTCGAAAAATTCGAAAAACATTTCGTTCAGAGACGGGGAAGGCTTACGGTCCTGATTTTATTGATAAAGGTCTTTTGATCGGTGAATCGTTGTATAGAGATATGAAAACACAACTTGACTGTTCAGGCTGCAGATAACGTTTTTCATAAATGACGCTATCGGCCGTTATCGCGCAACATCGTAACAGACAACGGGCTCTTTCTTATTTTTAATCCTGATCCCTCCTTTCTCGCTCATCTTGAATTTCCCCACGACCTTATGATATGTTCCTTCTCCGATGACAATCCCCCCTCCTTTTGCTATTTTCTCAAGTCTCGCCGCGATATTGACACTGTCACCAATGACCGTATAGTCTAATCTGTTCTGTGATCCCACACTGCCGAAAATTGCGTATCCCGTGTTCACTCCGATCCCGATATGATACACCTCCTGCCCCGCCAGACCGCGTTTTTCCGCCAGTTCTTCTGCAGCATCCTGCATTTCAAGGGCTGCCGTAACAGCATCATAAGCTCCACTGCCATCCGGTTTTATGATTCCAAAAACGGCCATGAGAGAGTCTCCGATAAACTTATCCAGTATCCCCTTGTTCTTAAAGACGATGTCAACCATTGTGCCGAAGAACTGATTGAGCATTGCAACGACATCCTCAGCCGACATATTCTCTGAAAACGAGGAAAATTGACGTATATCGGCAAAGAGAATCGTTACTTCACGCCATTCGTTTTCTATCAACAGCCCATCTTTCGATCTGATCAGCATCTCTACAAGGGTGTTCCCCACATACCGTCCAAGTCTGTCGCGGAGCCGTTCCTCCTCTTTGATTAACTGGTACGAACGAGCCAAATCCTTTCCATATATCATAAGCTGCACCGACTGTTCCCTTATTTCCCGGTTCATATCATTTACCTTTTTCAGCATGGAATTGAAATGACGTGCGATATCAACAATCTCTTCATCAGCGGTAATGTCTATCGGATTGTCTCTTTCACCTGTGTCGATAGATTTCGTTTCAAGGGCCAGCCTGACAAGTTGATCGGCGGACCGACGCATAAACGAATAGCCCGTTAAAATAGAGAAAAGTGCCGATGCGGACAGAAATAAGACCGTGGTGGTTACATTCAAATTTTCATAGACAAACAGATAGATGACCAGCAGAAACGGCAGAATCCCGAGCATAATCAATATAACAGGGGTTTTACCGATAAAACTTTTTGAACTTTTATAATTCGACTTCATAGTTGCCCAACGCTGGTAAACGCATACTCATGACTCCCGATAAGATCATTCCCTTGTAAACCGCAATCTGCCGTTAAAAGCCAGAGCAATGTCGGCTACCGGAGCTTCCTCATTCACCTCATCAAGACGTTCAACCCTCAGTACCGTTGCCTTCCCTTTCATTCGGGCTTTCACATCATTGATACCGGGCAAATATATCGTAATCTCCAGTTCCTGTCCCGGCATATATCGGTGAACATGCCGCGTTGAGAATTTCGCTCCCCCACCGGATACATTCTTCAGGTTTGTTCTATCTACATAGGGTATGCCATCACGATCCACCCCTGTGATCTTCATCAGAAGATCAAGGGAAAAACGATTAAATTTTCTTCTGTCTTCCCGGGAAATCATTTTCATTGCATTAAAGAATCAACTTTACAGAGTTAATGAATGATACATCGTCACATTATAATGTCTCGTCAGCTCATCGCAAAACCTTGATCCGGCAACGTTTGCGACTTTGTTATAGTGCTGATATCGGATTTCATCTTTATGCAGCTTCGTGGGACAACCCGTTGAGACATCCATTTCCATCCCATCGTTCATGATAATACGGGGGATATCCCCTCTTCTCTCACTCTCAGAATTTCAGCTTTCGCATTTCCAAGAAGCTTTAAAGTGATCGTTGTGTGTATTTTCATGATTTCAAATTCATTATCGGCACGTATGCCCGGTTTTATTAGTATGCTTTCGAAATCTTTCCGATATCATGTGTGAAAGAGGCCTATCGAATATTCGATATTTTCTGGGGGGAGGGGGGGATTCCGTTTCATGAATGATCAGCCCGCTGGAACGACCCATAAGCCACAAATGTTCTCCATGCCACACTTTTCACTCTACATAAACAAGACTGCTTTTTTAAATTATCCTTTCAACTTTCGATTATAGACCACTCATCCCGAAACTCCGCTATAACGGGAAATCGGCAGACTGCATGAAAACAGATTTACCTCAATCTCACATTAACGATTCATGGTGTCGACATTTCATCAGTCACAAAACCTTACATAAAACCAACACAGGCGCACCTGCAACAAACCCAGCACAAAAATACTTCTTGCCTTATCGAAATAACCAATTTAAGTAATGTCCATAATCTCAGAGGTCTGTATTAAGAAATGGGTCGGTGTCATATATTTGATTGATAAGATGCACTTTCGGATATCAGCTCCGGCCGAAGGTGGGATTACGGCAATCCGCCGCTATTCGTCAATACAATGAGCACTTTTCCAGAAGGGAGTCATATATGAGGCTTACAACAAAACAACTCGAGAGATACGCCGATGTTCTTCTATGGGGATTGTATACCGCCAGGAGGGAGAACTTTAAAAGAAATGACATTGTTCTAATACGATATGAACGTCCTGCGGCGGAACTCGCCGAAATCCTCTTCGGCAAGATTCTCGATCTGAAAATGCACCCTGTTATCCGCATGGGTATGACAACGAACATGGAACGTACATTCTTTGAAAAAGCCAACAGCCGGCAGCTTGTGTTCCATCCGCCGGGGGAGAAAGAGCTCTATGAAAATCTCAACGGCACTATCTATCTGCATGCACCGGAATCGCTGACTCATCTCGGTAAAATCGATCCAAAAAAAATCGGTAGGGCCATTGTGGCACGAAAGCAGTTCCGGGAAATCCTCGAGAAGAGAGAGGAGTCAGGCGCATTCAGTTGGACACTGTGTACATACCCGACGGATGAACTGGCAATGCAGGCCGGTTTATCAGGGGAAGACTATATGAAGCAGATCGTCAAAGCATGTTATCTTGACAGACGAGATCCCGTATCGCACTGGAAAAGAATCTATAAAGAAGCGGGCAGTATCAAAAAATGGCTCGATGAGATGGATACCGCATACTATCATGTCCAGTCGGACAACATTGACCTGAAAATTACACCGGGGAAATCCCGAAAATGGGTGGGAATTTCAGGTCACAACATTCCCAGTTTCGAGCTGTTCATATCACCGGACTGGCGGGGGACGGAGGGTTTCTACTACGCAAATCAACCTTCATATCGTTCAGGAAATTATGTTGACGGGGTTCGTCTTGGCTTTAAGAAAGGCAAGGCTGTCCGGGTTGACGCCGATACGGGAAAAGATTTTGTTATTAAGCAGTTAGCAATGGATGCAGGCGCAAATAAGGTTGGTGAATTCTCTCTAACAGACAGACGCTTTTCACGAATTGATCGGTTTATGGCAGATACACTTTTTGACGAAAACTATGGTGGGCGATTCGGAAACTGTCATATAGCCGTCGGAGCTTCTTATTCTGACACGTATAATGGTGATCCTGCCAACTTAACGAAAGAGAAAAAGAAATTCCTTGGTTTTAATGACTCGGCATTACACTGGGATCTCGTTAATACGGAAAATAAAACGGTCGATGCGATGCTGATATCGGGGCAAAAAATCAGAATTTATGAAAACGGGATGTTTACACTGCAATGACGGTACGGCAACATTTATTTGTGAATGTGGAACAGCAAAGCACCATGAGGTACAACATCGTCACCATATGCGACTTACGCGCCGAAAACATAATCACGCTGTCCGGGTATTCAGATGCCGTGATGGTGGAATTACGTTTTCATCGGCCAAGATCGGAATTATTTCTGTATCATCATGATTGAACTGTTCCGCTTACAACATTTCACATCCAGTAACAAAAGAAGGCAGATTATGAAAGATCCGTCGTTTTCCCTTTTCGTGTAAAACATGTTTCACAGACCGGTTTACGGGAAAGAAGTCTTTCAATCAGATTCTCGAGCACAAAGACGTGGATTATTTCTTCCTTCGAACAGAAGTGTCCCATAAATGTGATATCAGGGAGCGCTTCACCCGTCATTTTTTCTGAAAACCACTCACAGGCTTTTTTTTCATCCTCCGACAGGTCCACCAATTCATCAAAGGTATGGATGAAATCGTCACTGTCATCTCCTTCTCTCTTACCGCAATCTCTACATTTATTTCTTATCATCGGGTATTTGCTTTTCAGGACTTCTCCCATGGCTACCTCATTTTCAACCCTATATCACAGTCAATCATGATAGTTGCTTACGTGCAGTTGCCCAAACGAAATTTCATCTAAGAGGTGATCATGACACTTTTTGCCGATAAATCCAGATGAAGCAAAAGTCCAACAATTCTCGTTTTCTCAGCCGAAAGGACAAGTTTTGGAATTGTCCGCAGCAGTCTGTAAATTTATCAAAAAAGCGAAATGAACCACGTGAAAATGAATTTGAGCTACAAACTGTTCATATAATAACCTCAAGGGGAAAATCAAGAAAGAAACGATGGTGCACCAAAAATAGAAACCGTTCTGAAACGTCGATTGAACAATGTAGTCAGCGTCTCGCCCCGCGCATCAATTATTTCAGTAACCACACAATATTATCATTACCCAACAAGAATCTTTTGCATGTGAGTGAATCAGCATTCCATACCGATCATATCCTGAATCAGATAATTCAACTTCATCTTGAAATGTCATTGACTCCTTATTTGCTTTAAGTGTATCGTAAAAGCATGCAGGAATTACAGATCATTGGTACTGGAAGATCCTCCTGCCATGCCGATGTGACTGCCGCGAAGACAGTCGTGGAATTAATACGGAACCGATTCCTGATATCAAGAGTCACTGGTGGAGATGATCTTCCATTCACGATTAAATAAAACCTCTTTATTTCAACAATGCCACCCATTATTTCTTCGGTATGTTTATGGATAAGCTGTTGAAAATAAGAAAAGTGGAATACAAGATAAGCATTATTATCATTCTGGTAGCTTTGTCCGCTTGTCTTACATTCTATTTTCATCATATTGTGGGATATGGAAAGGTATTCACCCATTTCTTTTATGTGCCTATTATTCTGGCAACTCTCTGGTGGAACCGCAAAGGTCTTGTCGTGCCGGTCATTCTCGCAATTATGTTGATGATCAGTCATCTTATGTTTCAACGTAATGTCCCCGTTATCGACGATATGTTCAGATCTCTCATATTTATACTGATCGGATTTGTTTTTGCCCTTACAAGCGAACGAATCACAGAGTCGGGTGAAAAGCTTCGGGAAAGTGAACAACTTCTGAAGACTATACTGGCCGGGGCACCCATACCGACATTTGTCATTGATGCGTCCCATACGGTTATACACTGGAATAATGCATTGGAGGAAATGACCGGGATTCTCGCCGCTGATGTCGTCGGAACGAAAGATCACTGGACAGCATTCTATCAGACGGAGCGTCCCTGCATGGCTGATCTCTTGATTGATGAATCATCAGAAGACCTTTGTACATGGTACGACAGTGCCGCATCCTGCACTGAGAGTCAATACGGGGAGCAGGCATTTGAGGCAACGGAATTTTTCCCGGATCTAGGTAACGAAGGCAAATGGCTTCGGTTTACCGCTGCCGTTTTAAAGGACACTCAAGGAAATGTTATCGGTGCAATTGAAACGCTGGAAGACATCACCGAAAGAACCCTTGCAGAAGAAAAAATTCGGGAAAGCGAACGGAAACTGAAGACCATTGTGGAAGGGTCTCCCATACCGACTTTCATCATCGGAAAAGACCACCGGGTTATTTTTTGGAACCAAGCACTTGAGGAACTGAGCGGGGTCACAGCCGAGGAGGCCGTCGGCGAAAAGAAACCGTGGGAAGCATTCTATGACAGAGAGAGACCATGTTTAGCTGATCTGATCGCTGATGAACGATTTGACGAAATCCCCCGTTGGTATGAAGGAGTCTATCGGAAATCAGATCTTGCGGAAGACGCCTACGAAGCGACAAACTTTTTCCCGACACTTGGAAAGAATGGAAAGTGGCTGAGATTTACCGCAGCTGCCCTGAGAGACTCGAAGGGATCAATGATCGGTGTTATTGAAACACTGGAGGACATAACTGATAGAAGACGCATCGAAGATGCAATTAAAGAAAGCGAACAACGGCTTAGGGCAGTTATTGAAGGGTCTCCCATACCGACATTCGTTATTGATCAAGATCACAAGCTTCTTTATTGGAATAAAGCTCTCGAGGAAATGAGTGAAATCAAGGCATCCGACATAATAGGGACAAACCAGCAGTGGAGGGCTTTCTATGACAAAGAAAGACCATGTATGGCCGATCTGCTGGTAGACAGTCTGTTTGAAGAAATCCCTCGATGGTATGTCGGCAAGTATCATAAACTGAAGCTCATTGAAGATGCATATGAAGCCATAGATTTTTTTCCTGCGCTTGGTTCGGGAGGAAAATGGCTGAGATTTACCGCAGCGGCGCTTAGAAATTCGAAGGGAATTGTCTTCGGCGCAATCGAAACACTCGAAGATATAACTGCTCGGAAACTTGCCGAAGAAGCCCTTAAGGAGAGCGAAATGAGGTATATGGAGCTGAGCATTACCGATGGACTGACTAAGCTTTTTAATTCACGCCACTTTTATGCACAGCTGAAGGCGGAAACCGAGAGAGCCCGTCGCTATGGCCACCCACTATCAATCTTAATGCTCGATATAGATGATTTCAAAAACTTCAACGACACGTTCGGTCACCTCGAAGGGGACCGTGTTTTAATGAGACTGGGACAGGTCATCACCCGGTGCTTAAGAAAAACGGACTCGGGATACCGATACGGAGGAGAAGAATTTACCCTGATCCTTCCGGAAACGAAAGGAGAGGCGGCAATCGCTCTCGCCGAAAGAATAAGAGAGGAATTTGAAGAAGAGATCTTCACACCGGGTCATGACAAGAAAATCAACAAAACGGTCAGTATCGGCGTCACGGAATACGTGCGGGGGGAGGCACTCTCCGATTTTCTCAAACGGGTCGACGAAGGCATGTACACAGCGAAAAGTCTCGGGAAGAATTGTGTTCATTTTGCAAAACACTCATCAATAGAACAGTATCAACTGGAGGGATGACCATACGATGTGATTTACTACAGTTCATTCTTTATTTTGTCAGCCACATCCTTGAGAATGGCATCGAACTGCTTTCGCATTTCAAGCATATCCCGGCGCATCCGTAGAATGATATCGACACCGGGGAGATTAACATCCATTTCCTCAACAAGAATCTTAGCCAGACGAAGCTTTTCGACCTCTTCCGGGGAATAACGCTTTTCACGCACTCCTTCCTGACATGCCGCACAGATAATTTCTTCTTCCTCCAGGTCGATAATGAATTGCTCATCAACATGGAACACTTCCGTAATATCAATAATTGTCCAGAATTTCCGTGTCATCGACTACAGCCTGACATCCTTTCGTATATTGTCGCGATAAAGTGCTTCCAGTTTCTGTGCCGCTTCGAGAGCTCCATGATCATCCGTTTGAGGAACTTTGATGTTCAGTTTTACCATGATATCCCCATGTTTCCGGCTTTTAGGATTGAAAGCCCCTTTCCCCTTTAATCGAAGGATCTGGCCGCTCTGACTCTTGGGAGGCACTTTGACATTCACCCGACCGTCAATCGTCGGGATTGCGATCCGGCTGCCCGCCATCGCTTCATGAACCGTTATCGGCACCTCCATGTAGAGATCATCTCCCTTTCTCGTCATAACTGGATGGGGCATAACCCGTATAATAAGATAGAGATTCCCCGGTCCGCCGCCGTTTCGACCAGGCTCGCCTTTACCGGCCACCCTTACCCGGGAACCGTCACTCACCCCCCGAGGAATCTTAACACGAATCCTTTCATTGCCCATGACCTGCCCACTGCCACTGCACTCCGAACAGGCATTCCCGATTCGTCCGTGCCCGCCACAGTGAGGACAGACCTGGGTAAAGTGCATGGGGCCTTCGGCGACGTTGAGACGTCCCGATCCTCCGCAGGTCTGACAGGGTACTAATTTTGTGCCCGGTTCGGTTCCCGAACCGGAACATCGCATACATTCCCTGACTTTCTGCATGGAAATCTCCGTTTCAAGTCCCCGTAATGCGGAAATGAAATCCAACGTCATTTCATACTCAATATCACGGCCCCCTACCGGTCGTGATGACCGAAAGAAGTTTCCTCCCCCGCCTTCACCGAAAATATTACCAAAAACATCCTCATAACTATGATATTGTCCGGAACCGGACCATTCTTCAGTGCGACCACCTCGGCTTTGTTGAGCTTTCTGCCAGGCCTTATACTGTCTCATCTTGTCACTGTCGAATCCGGATTGAAGCCCCTCCTCACCAAATTCGTCATAGAGCTTCCTCTTTTCTGCGTTGTTGAGAACTTCATAGGCAACCGATATATCCTTGAATTTTTGTTCAGCATCTTTATTCCCCGGATTAACGTCGGGATGCCACTTACGAGCAAGTTTTCGATAGGCTTTTTTTATTTCATCGGACGATGCATTTTTTGACACGCCGAGTGTCTCATAAAAATCTGCCGCCATATATCATTAATTTCCCTTTTCTTTTTCAATTTATAATCACTGTTCGCTAATGTATCATTGATAAAGTAGAGGAATCAAGACAATTTACAGCCTGCTTATCTTGGAGCATTGACAATCAAGCCTGCGGATGTAATGCGACTTTCTTTATTTCAATGATATGTTATGGTACAATTCTTTTAATAATACGAAGGAGGTTGTCATGAGTATACGTCGATACCTCGCGACAGCCATTCTGATTCTTTTGCTTTCACTTGGTGGCTGTGCTTTCGTAACAATCCCTCTTTTCCCGGAACCTCAGACATTGCAGGAGCAAATTCTGGAAGGAGAAGGGAAGGATAAAATACTTATACTTCACGTCTTGGGCATCATTTCCGAGAACAACGATTCAGGTCCATCATTCAAACGGGAGCCGTCGATGATAGAAGGAATCAAAGAAGCCCTGAATAGGGCTCGGCGGGATAACGCGGTCAAGGGACTCATTCTGAGAATCAATTCACCGGGGGGGTCCGTAACGACAAGCGACATCCTGTACCATGAACTGATCGAATTCAAGAACACCAAAGGAGTGAAGATTATCGCTTGTTTTATGGATCTCGGCACATCGGGAGGATATTACGTGGCAACTGTAGCCGATGAAATCATTGCCCATCCGACAACTATAACAGGAAGCCTGTCCGTTATTGCTATGAAGTTCAACGTCAAGGGGTTGCTCGACCTCGTTGGAATCAAGGAAGAAACTATTAAGTCGGGGGAATTGAAAGATATCTGGTCGCCCTTCCGCCCGAGCAGTGACGAGGAACGACGGATCATGCAGAGCATCATCGATTCATTTCACCAACGTTTTCTCAACGTTATTGCTGATGGAAGAAAACATATGACATATCAGGAAATAGTGCGACTGGCCGACGGCCGTATATCTTCGGCAGATCAGGCCCTTGAAGCAAAACTCATCGACCGGATCGGATATATGGATGATGCAATTGAAAGGATGAAATGTTTACTAGGAATTAGAACGGCAACCGTCATCACCTATGCTCGGCCGGGAACATATGCGGAAACCATCTATTCGGGCACATCTCCGTCGCTTCATCACATACCGCATCACATTTCACTCGACAGAGGATTGTTTCTCAGTCCCCCCAAGGTTCGGATGATGTATCTATGGGTTCCCTGAAACATTTTTTATCGTCCCGTCATCGCGATTCACTATGAATCGGCAGAAAACATCAGAACGAATCACGAAGAAGAGGGCGTTAACAACCGTTATAAGGGCATATCGTACCTGAAGCTCCCACCCCAACTCCAGTATATGGAACTGATGAAGTCGATTTGCTCTTGCAGGAAGAGCGATCTACCCATGGATGCCGGTTCCATGATACCCAGTGAAGACTTGGCAAACGGTTCATCCAACGTGTACCATTTCATCAGATCATAATAATTTATGCTCAGAATCTCCTCATCATTCCATGATGAGACAGCATTCATACCAACATCGTTCTGGTCAAAAAATTCTTCCAGTTTATTGGATAATACTATGTCTGTTCCATTATGCCAAATCGTTTCCCCGTCGACCTGTTTCATGTTGTGCCGTGACATAACATCCTCCTCATTACCATTTTTTATTATATACGAAAGCACCAACTGTGCCATTGGCCGACTGTCAAGTAATAATAATATAACTTATTAACCTCGTTGATAATTAAGTGTCATTATGTCACCGAGCACCAATCATTGATCCGGATATTCCTCCGCATCTGCTGGGTAGAATGATACTCAGTGCGTATAATGCTACCCAACTGCATCAAAGAGTCGAACCGAGCTTCTTGTCATGCATATTATCCAGTTCTCATATATCCGACGCGGCTACCTTTATTCATAACCAATAGGCGAATGTATGGTAAGAGGAGCACTGAAAAACCTTTTTAATCCCGAATGTGATATACAGAAACCTCACTTACACAAAGGGCAAACCTCGATGTGGACTATGATCATGAGAACACGCAGCACATCGTGATAAATTTAAAAAACACGAACAAATACCGCACTACCGGATATCAGGACAAGTGACGCCATGTACGTGGGATTACGCTTTCTAAAGATTCTCTTTTTATGTGCCATGTTCCTCATGTCATGTAATGCTTCCGCACCGTTATCGCCCCCGGATATGAGAGAAATCATGGAGGAGGGAAATGAATACCTAAAAAGTGGGAATTATGAAAACGCCATCGCTTCTTACGATGCCGTCGTATCTTCATTGGAGGGCACCGATGACCCCAATCTCTCCGCCGCCTATTACAACCGTGGACTTGTCCTTTTGGAAACGAGAAAATACGCGCAGGCAATTTACGACTTCTCGTCAGTGATTGAAACGAATCCCCAAGATGCAGATGCCTATTTTAACCGGGGGTATGCCTACGCAAGGGAAGCTATGCTTGAGAGGGCAATAGAAGATTATTCCACGTCACTGGCACTTAATCCCAACAATACGGATATCCATTATGCACTTGCAATGATCCATTTTAAACGAAATGATTACGAAAAAACAGCCGTTGTTCTCAGTGAAGCCATCATCTTGAAGCCTGACTTCGGCAAGGCTTACAACGGCAGGGGACAGGCGTATCTGAAATCCGGATTGCACAACGCGGCACTCATCGATTTCCGAAGGGCCTGTGAACTCGGTGAGAAATCCGGTTGCATAATGATGGAGATCACATCACAAGCTCATAAAAACATGGACAAATGAGTATTGCAGGAAAAAAGGGACTTGGGCACCGGGTCAAAGATGCCAGGGGGATACTACAAGGTCATTGTAAAAAAGATTTGACATAGATGCAAAGGATATGCAGAATTCAGTGACACTGCGTAACGCTGTGACAATCAGGCAACGCTGTTCAGGGGTGAGGTTAGGAAAATGCCGGCATCGAATATAGGAAACATTCATGATTATCTTGTACCAACCCAACACATAGACAGTGATTCCACAGAGGTCATAACCTTTGCAACAGAGCGAATCGGCGGCGCCAAATCACATGTCGAGCGGGCTGTCAGGCTTTTCTATGCTGTCCGAGATGAAATAAAATACGATCCTTATCACATTGATATATCACGGGAGAGCTTCACCGCGAGCGTGGTTCTTTCCAAGAAATCCGGATTTTGTATAGAAAAGGCTCTTCTTCTTGCCGCTTCTGCACGAGCAGTAGAGATTCCAAGCCGCCTGAGATTCGCCGATGTCCGCAATCATCTCACTACAGCCCGGCTCAAGGAATTGATGAATACCGATTTATTTATTTTCCACGGATACACCGAACTGTTCTTGAACAACACATGGATCAAAGCGACACCTACGTTCAACGCGTCACTCTGCAGGCGCTTCGGTGTCCGCCCCATCGAGTTTGACGGGATACACGATTCGATATTCCATGAATTCGATTCCAGGGGAGAAAAGCACATGGAATATGTAAGAGACAGGGGACATTATGCCGATTTGCCCTATGATGAACTTATAG
>DSDU01000084.1 GCA_011056835.1 Deltaproteobacteria bacterium | reverse complement strand
TACCTCCAAAAGAAAATTTTCTTCTGGAGGCCCATTGATAAATGGGCCGCGCGAATGCGCGGCAAAGTCAAGTATTTTTTATAAATTTTAACCATTTTTTACGTGGAAACTCTAAACTCTAGTTTCCTTTATTATTGTCGATAATTCCGTAAAAAGCCTGTTCAAGGTAAATGGAACGGTTCTTGAAGAGGAATGGTTTCGTTCCGTAATTAAACCTCTCATGTGTGAATGTACAGGCCGAGATAAGGATGTCAACCATGGGTCAGGCATCTGTGTATCGGGGCCCCGGCAAAGAATACCGCCTCTCAAGATAATCTCTGCTTGCAGCAATCTAAACAATATGCAGAATCGATGCAACTACAAACATGCGCCGCGTAGCCCGCGGAATGCCGAACATGGGGAGAAAAGATACAAATACATCCACATGGTCGGCAACCGCTTCCATCCCATGAATCTCAAACCTGTCGGCTACCGTACTTCCTCTTTCCTCAAACCTGTTTGTTGCCCTGCCGAATCCGTATGTAATACACGGGGACCCGCACTGAATGATATTTATGATGGATCAAGGTTTGTTTGCCTTGCCATGTCTTTTAATTCAAGTATAATAGATACTGCTTTCGCGTCTTGTTGAAAACCATTTTCACCTATTTTTCACAGGCGTGCTGAGATCATGCCGATATATGGAGCCGAACGATGACCCTGGAAATTGCACTTGTCCTCATCGTCCTTGCCATAACGATTTTTCTTTTTGTCAGTGAATTGCTTCGCGTGGACATTGTCGCAATCATCGTCATGATAAGCCTCGCCTGGCTGGGACTGGTAACACCTGTTGAAGCGTTTTCAGGTCTTGCCAGTAATGCTGTCATATCAATTATTGCCGTTATGATTCTGGGCTATGGCGTGGATCGTTCCGGAGCAATGAATCGCATCACCAGGCCTATTATTAAAACAGCCGGATCAAATGAAAAAAGACTGATCGGACTCGTATCGTTGGCTGTGGGGTCAATGTCGGCATTTTTACAAAATATCGGGGCTGCCGCTCTTTTTTTACCTGCCATGACACGAATAGCACAAAGGACAGACATACCTGTATCCAGACTTCTGATGCCGATGGGCTTTGCGGCTATCCTCGGCGGCAACCTGAGTATGGTCGGTTCCAGCCCCCTTCTGATTCTCAACGACCTTTTGCGGCAGGGTGGACAGGAAAGCTTCGGACTTTTCTGCGTAACGCCGGTTGGAATAACCCTTCTCGGCTCGGGCATTCTTTATTTTCTTATTTTCGGCAAAGCTGTCCTTCCTCAATCGAAACCCGACGACTCAAAGAAAATCAGTACACAGCGGAGATTAATAGAAACGTGGCATCTGCCCACAACAATATACACATGCATCGTTCCTTCAAAAAGTTCCCTGGTGGGGAAAACGAGGGAACAAGCGGAAATATGGACTAAGTATAAATTAAACCTCCTTGCTCTCGCCGAAGGCGATGACGTGCTCTATGCACCTTGGCGCCATACACCCTTTGTGCCGGGACAAAGACTTGCTCTCCTGGGCAACCAGGCGGATCTTATGCGTTTTGTATCTGATTATGAACTCATGTTTAAAAAAGATATAAAACCCTTTGAAGAACTTGAAGCAACTGAAAAAGTCGGATTCGCCGAGTTTGTCATCCCCGCAAGATCTCCCGTAATCGGTAAAACGCTGACTGAGATAGCCATCCGTAAAGTTTACGGAGTTGAACCGATCATGCTTTTCAGCGGCGAGCAGGAAGTTCATGATGATTTTTCATATCATGTGCTGCGTGCAGGCACTTCTGTCATCGTTCACGGTCGTTGGAATCAGATCAAAGCAATGGCGGACAATACAACGTTTGTCCTTGTTACTCCCATTGAGGCAAAGGAAGCTGTGGGAGAATCAAAACCCCTCGCCGCGACACTGTGCTTCGTCGGAGCCATCATACTCGCTCTTTCGGGGGTCCAGCTTTCTCTCGGCCTCCTTACCGGTGCCGTTGCCATGATCCTTCTCCGTATTGTACCCATTGACGAGGCATACAGGGCGGTTGACTGGCGCACGGTATTTCTTCTGGCCGGGCTGATTCCGCTCGGCATTGCCATGGATAATACCGGCGCGGCACAGTATGCGGCAATGCAAATGATGGAGTTACTTGAAGGAAGTCACACCATTGTTATTCTTTTTGCCGTGGGCTTACTTTCTACCATCTTTTCATTATTCATGTCGAATGCGGCAGCCACAGTACTTCTCGTTCCCCTTGTCTTGATCATAGGCAACATCTCCGGGATAACCCCCCGGGGGCTTGCACTCCTTGTGGCACTGTGCGCTTCAAATTCATTTGTTCTCCCCACGCACCAGGTTAATGCCCTTATCATGTCACCCGGAGGATACCGCAACGCCGATTATTTGAGAGCGGGAGGAGTAATGAGCATTATTTTCATTACCGTAGCGGTTGGTTTTATTTACCTCTTTTATATGTAAGGAACATACCGCGACATGTAGAAGCTTAACGAAGTTGAAAGCTGTTTGTAGGAATTCTCACACATAAGACAACAGACACCCGCACGGGAGGTGATTCTGATGCAATGGCTGGTGATGGAACGATGGTCGCCGTACACCGTGGGAATGGGAATCGGAATTCTCAGTTGGGCCGCGTTTCTTTTGTCTAACAAGCCTATCGGCGTTTCAACGGCATTCGCTCGCACCGCAGGAATGATTGAGCGATTCCTTCGAGGCCCGAGGGTACTGGAAAAACCCTACTATAAGAAATTTCCGCCTGTCATCGATTGGGAATGGATGCTGGTGATCGGAATCATCTTCGGATCCTTTCTCTCGGCATTGTCAGGAAACACGTTTCATCTTCAATGGGTTCCCGACAGGTGGAGTGAAGCAATAAGTCCTTCACCGTTCCTCCGCCTGATCGCCGCTTTCATCGGCGGCGTTTTCATCGGGATTGGGTCTCGCTGGGCAGGGGGATGCACAAGCGGTCACGGTATCAGCGGAACAATGCAACTAGCAGTCAGCAGTTGGCTTGCCGTCATTTTTTTCTTTATAAGCGGCATCGCCACAGCCGCGGCTGTGTACCGAATTTTCTCATAAGGATCACATGCCATGTTACATCAAATACACGAAAGACAGAGACTCCAACTCCTGATCGGTTTCCTTATCGGCGTTATTTTCGGCTTTCTTCTGCATAAAGGAGGAATTACACGGTATGATGTTATCATCGGTCAGTTGCTCTTGGAAGACTTCACCGTACTGAAAATCATGATAACGGCAATCATTACGGGCAAGCTGGGTATACATGTAATGGCCCATCTGGGTATCGCCGAACTGCACCCCAAGCCAGGATCAATCGGAAGTTCAATTCTCGGCGGTCTGATTTTCGGAATCGGGTTCGGTCTCCTCGGATACTGTCCGGGAACCATCGCCGGCGCCGTCGGTCAGGGATCCGGGGACGCCATCTTCGGCGGCATCGGCGGCATTATAGTCGGAATGACCTTCTTTGCCGGTTTCTATCCCAGACTGGCGCATACCGTGCTCGCCGTCGGCAACTTTGGAGAACTTACCATCCCGCAAAAGATGAACGTCAGCCCATGGATTATCGCTATATCTGTTGCCGTACTGCTCTCTCTCATACTGTTCCTTATACATGTTTACCGGTAACAGGCGTCCATGAGATTAGTAAAAGTGCAATGTTACAAGAAACACATCGTAATCGATCGAATAATGTCAGCCGTTGCCTCTCTGGGATGACGCAATCGATGCGATGCAAGGGAGATATAAAAGCATGAGTAAATATGAAAGGAGATGTCACCATGGCAGCGAAGAAAATGCCGGAAAGCCCGATTTATCTTGCGTTAAATATGTCAAAGGTTGTGAACAGTGAAGAAAGCATTAAACAGATGCATCAGGTAGGTCCCCGTGTATGCATCACGACGGCATCACATCCGGGATTCGTCGGATTCCAGGCAAACGTGCAGACGGGAATACTGCCGCTTGCCGGTCGGTATGGCGGGGGGAGTGTTCACATGGAAGCAACGCTCAACCCACTCCGTAATTATCAATACACCATGTGGAAGACATGGCAGGACCACGACGAATTCCACGCACAGCAGTTCGACCGGATCTTTGAATTGTGCGGACATTGCCTTTCCATGGTAATCGAAGGACCATGGGAACCGGTGTACCGCATTGTCGCATCAAAAATGGCGCCGGTCAGATCCATGGGGCAGATAGCGGATATTGCAGGTGATATACAACATCAGAAAGACTTTATTCGATTCGCGACGCCACAACGCTGTGTCGCCATTGCAGAGCATACGGTGAAACCAGGGAAAGAAAAGGCTTTCGAGCAGGGGGTTATCGATACGATGGATGCCATATCAGAATCCACCGGGTTCCTCGGCTATATGATTCTCCATCAGGTCGGCGTCTGCGCACTGGGCAGCTTTATGTTCGACCCGACGTCCATGGGTGAAGCATTGCAGACCCTGGGAGCCAATCCTCCGAAAAATGTTAAGCCCCTCTTTGCAACACCGGAAGCCATGCCCCATCCGCCCGAATACATCATTCACAGCGAATGGGACGCTCCTGAACTGGCACAGCTTGGCTTTGCAAAAGTTCTGGTCAATCATGTCATTCGAAAAATTCACGACGACGGAGTTATGGCACACGTCATGAGAGGTCCGTATATTATGTTCTTTCAGCCCATGATGGAAGAACCGGGATGGCGGTCCATGCTGTAGTACATACTTGAGTCGGGGGCGCCCACGGTTAGAAAAGACCCGGCGCCCTTCGTCCGTATTACAGCAGCGAGCAGTTCTGCTCTGATGAAAGGATGTGACCATGAAGCGAAGAACAAGCGGCATCCTCATTCATGTATCGTCTCTCCCCGGTCACCACGGAATCGGTGATCTGGGACCGGATGCCTTCATTTATGCCGATTTCCTGGAAACGGCAAAACAGAGCTTCTGGCAGGTTCTCCCCATGAACCCAACGGAACCGATTTCGGGAGAGTCCCCCTACAGCAGCAGTTCCGTTTTTGCCGGGAATCCCCTGCTGATCAGCCCTCAACGTCTGTATGAAAATAATCTCCTCACAAAGAAAGACCTCTCCACGCTGCCGAATTTGCCAACGGACAGGGTTGATTTTCCTTCGGTCAGAAAATGCAAGCGACGTATCTTCCGCCAGGCCTATCAGCGATTTCGAAAAGACAATCACGGGGATTCTTTCAAGGCGTTCTATCAACATCATTCTCACTGGCTCGACGATCATGCCCTCTTCGTCTCACTGAAGGAATGTTTTAAACACGAGCCGTGGCATAAATGGCCTGAAGCCATGCGCGACAGAGAAGCGCAGGCTTTAGCTCGGGCCCGGGAACACTTGTCTGATCGTATCATGAAAGAAAAGTTTCTCCAATACTGCTTTTATGAACAATGGGATACCCTCAAACAATATTGCAACGTCCGTGACATTCGAATCATAGGAGACATGCCGATATATGTCAGTCATGACAGTGTCGATGTATGGTGTCATCCAGGGTTATTCAAGCTTGATGAGAACAAACTGCCGACAGTGGTTTCCGGCGTGCCGCCTGATTATTTCAGCCCGACGGGACAGCTCTGGGGAAATCCCGTCTACCGCTGGGATGTCATGAAAGAGACGGGATTCGCCTGGTGGGTCAGGAGATTCGCCCACAACCTGACAATGTATGATTATGTGCGGGTCGACCATTTTCGTGGGTATGTTGCCTTCTGGGAAGTCCCCGCCCGCGAAAAGACAGCCGTCAACGGCGTCTGGGTCGCGGCCCCCGGAAATGATTTATTCACAACGCTGTTCAAAAAGTTTTCATGCCTCCCTCTAATCGCTGAAGATATCGGAACAATAACACCGGAGGTCCGGGAAGTGCTGGCCCAATCGGGATTTCCCGGAACCCGTCCCATCATATTCGCTTTCGGTGGAAATCTTTCGATCCACGAATGCGCACCTCACAACATTTCGAAAAACAACGTAGCCTATACAGGCACCCATGATTGCAATACTGTCAAGGGATGGTACCGAAAAGATGCAACGCGGGGAGACCGGAGGCGGCTTTCGCGCTATCTGGGAAGACGTGTCTCGGAGGCCACGGTCCACCGGGAATTCACCAGACTTGTAATGATGAGCGCTGCAGATGCGGCGATTATTCCCATGCAGGATATCCTCGGCCTCGATGAGACAGCACGGATGAATCTGCCGGCACATTTGGAAGGAAACTGGCGATGGCGCCTCATGCCAGACCGATTGACCCCGGCGCTCGCTCAGGAACTCGGCGAATGGACCGAGTTGTATGGACGGGCGTGAAGGTAATCGCGACATCTCAAAAGAAATGGGCGCCTTTCAAGAGCGTCTTTGATGTCTTGACAGAAAAGCATTGATCCGTTAAAAGCGAAGCTGTATTGATAAGGCACATGCCTTTTACGTTGAGAGCATCGAAGCTCTGCAATGAACAGGATGAAGGAGGAAACATGAAGGTATACAGGCTGAAGGACGTGCAGGAACGGGAGCTCGTGCCGGGCGGAAAAGTGAGATTCGTGCATTCGGACGCAATGACACTTGCATTCTGGACATTTGAAGCAGGCAGTCCCCTTCCCGAGCACGCCCATCATCATGAACAGATCCTCTCGGTTGTAAAGGGCGTTATTGAATTCGTCATCAACGGTGAGAACGAAATCGTTGAAGCACCGGCATCGATCATCATTCCGCCGAATGCGGTCCACTCAGGGAAATGCCGTACCGACTGCACAATCATCGATGCCTTCAACCCGAAACGACAGGACTTTGCCGTGTTGGATGCATAAGTCTCTTTTATTGACTCAGCGAAACGTCCCGACGTTTCAGAGAAAGATGACAACATCGTTATGATACTTGAAAAGACAGGAAAAATCTGCGACGGTTTATATTCAATCGGATACCATTTCATCCCCGCCTTTCTTCTCATGAGTGACCCTCCCGTTCTCTTTGACGCGGGTCTCACCATTGCCGGACCACGGTATCTGGAAGACATGCGGGAGTACGTGGGCAATCCCGATCGGCTCGGCTATATATTTCTTACCCATTCTCATTACGACCATTGCGGAGCAGTCCCGTTTCTCAAGCGAAACATACCGGGAGTCAAAATTGTGACAAGCGCGCCTGCCGCGGCAACACTTCAAAAGGAAACGGCGGTTCAACTCATGAAAAGCCTGAACAACGACTATGAAAATAAATTCAGGAAATTCATCGGCACGGAGGATGTATCGTTTGATTCAATTTCCGTCGACCAAACCGTCAAGGACGGTGATGAATTCAACCTCGGGAGCGACTGGGTGATTCAGGTTATGGCCACACCGGGGCACACCAGAGATTCGGTGTCATATTACATACCAAAAATAAAGGCGCTGATCCCCGGTGAGGCAACGGGCGTTCTGAACGGGAATTATGACATTCAATCGGAATTTTCATCAAGCTATCATGACTACGTTCATTCACTTGAACGACTCGCCACGCTTGATGTTGAAATACTGCTTCTGCCGCATGTGCATGTTTTGACGGGCGAGGACGCAAAAAAACACTTTGTAAATTCACTCAACGCGGCACAAGCACTGAAAGAAAGAATTGAAAATCGCCTTGATGCCTTCAACGGAGATCGTGATGCCGCCATTGAAGCAATAGTGAAGGAAGACTATGACGAATCCCAGGCCGTCCTTCAAGACAAGCGGTCATTCCTTCTCAACCTACAGGCAAAAGTCAAAGCCGTTGCTGAAGGACGCTAATTTTATTCTTGCCTTATATGCTATAATTTCCTATAAGGGGTTCAACTTCCCGGTAAAAAAGCTTTGTGAAAGGAGTTTAACAGCATGAATATTTTGATTTTCGGTCCTAATGGCAGCGGCAAGGGTACGCAGGGCGCAATAGTACAGAAAAAATTCGGTGTTCCGCACATTGAGACAGGGGTAATTTTCAGAGAAAATATCTCAAAGGGAACAGAATTGGGAAAGAAAGCAAAAGGATATATAGACAAGGGAGAACTCGTACCCGACGAAATCACGATTCCCATGATCCTGAACAGGCTGCAGGAAGCCGATTGCAAAAACGGCTGGCTGCTGGATGGATTTCCCCGAAACCTGGCACAGGCGGAAGCCATGTATAAAGCCCTCCAGGATGCCGACATGAATCTCGACTATGTCATAGAAATCGAACTTGACAGACAGACATCAAAAAACAGAATTATGGGACGAAGGCTGTGCGTAAATGACAACAATCATCCGAACAACATCTTTATTGATGCGATCAAACCGGCGGAAAAAGACGGCGGCTTCGTATGCCGGGTCTGCGGCGGCACATTAAGTGCGAGAGCGGATGATCAGGATGAGGCCGCCATCGACAAGCGACACAATATCTACTATGACACAAAAACGGGAACTATGGCAGGCATCAACTATTTCAAAGAGAGAGTTAAGGTTATCGGCGTGGATGGCCTTCCCGGCGTCAAGGAAGTATCCGAGGATCTGCTGAAAAAATTAGGATAGACATATTCTTTATTACACAGTATAAAAGCCTTCCTTTAACCGGGGAGGCTTTTTTACTATGTCTAAGGATGGCAAGAAGAAACAAAATTTAAAAGAAGAGATTATACGGATATGACGGATCGTTCATGGAATCAATACGAAACTTCAGCATCATAGCTCACATAGACCATGGCAAGTCGACCCTTGCCGACCGGCTGATTCAACATGCCGGCGTCGTCGAAGCACGGGTCTTTAAAGACCAGATCCTCGACAGCATGGATATTGAACGGGAACGGGGAATCACCATCAAGAGCCAGGCCATCACTCTTCCTTACCGAGGAACCGATAATAACGATTATGTCCTTAATCTTATCGATACACCGGGACATGTCGATTTCTCATATGAAGTGTCCCGTTCTCTTGCCTCATGCGAAGGAGTTCTCCTGCTCATAGACGCTTCCCAGGGAGTTCAGGCTCAGACCGTGGCCAATCTCTACCTTGCGATGGAACATAATCTGGAAATTATCCCGGTCATCAATAAGATCGATCTGCCCACGGCGGACGTTACCCGAACAATGGAACAGATTGATGCCGAGCTGGGGCTGGACCCTTACCGCAGTCTCATTTGTTCGGCAAAGACGGGGACAGGAATCGAGGAGATCCTTGAAGCAATTGTCCATCGTATACCCCCACCGAAAGGAAATAATGACGAGCCGCTGGCCGCCCTGATTTTCGATGCGGCGTACGATGCTTTTCGCGGGACGATTATTTCCTGCCGCATTTTTGACGGCACCGCAAGAAACGGCGATATTATCCGCTTCATGCATAACGAAATGACTTACCGGGTTGAAGAAGTCGGTCGATTTCTCCTGTCGCGACAGAAACGAGACCGACTGTCTGCCGGTGACGTCGGCTATATCATCGCCGGTGTCAAGACCGTTTCCGACGTAAAAATCGGCGATACGATAACTATTGACACAAAACCCTGCAGCAGGCCCCTACCGGGCTTCAAGGAAGCAAAACCGGTAGTATTTGCATCGATCTATCCCATTGCTTCGGATGACTATGAAGACCTGGCGATTGCCCTTGAAAAGTACACCCTGAACGACGCGTCGTTCACCTACCAGAAAGATTCGTCGGTTGCCCTCGGCCAGGGATTCCGGTGCGGATTTCTCGGGCTGCTTCATCTCGACATCGTCCAGGAACGTCTCGAACGGGAATATGATCTTTCGATCATTCTTTCCGTCCCGAGTGTGCGCTATCGCTTTACCCTGAAAAACGGCGATGTCGTCGACATTGACAATCCGGCATATTATCCCGATACTGCGACCATTGAAAAATCAGAAGAACCATACATCCGGGCAACCATGATGTTCCCCGAGCGATATCTGGGTGCGGTCATGAAACTCTGTCGTGAAAAGCGGGGCGACAACTCAACGCTCAATTACCCCAGTCCGGAGCGAGTGGAACTTGTCTTTGAAATGCCGCTTGGCGAAGTTATCTATGACTTCTATGATCGCCTTAAAACAATCACGCAGGGATATGGTTCTTTCGATTACGACGTGATCGACTATCGTGAAAGCGACCTTGCCCTTCTCGATATTCTGGTCAACGGCGACAAAGTCGATGCGCTTGCTCAGATCGTGCACCGCGGCAATGCTCGGACGCGGGGTCTCCGGGCATGTGAAAAGCTTAAGGAAGAAATCCCCCGTCAGATGTTCAAAATTGCAATTCAAGGGGCTGTCGGAGGGCAGATCATATCACGAACGACCATCTCCCCCTTCAGGAAAGACGTTATTGCCAAATGTTATGGCGGCGATATCACACGGAAACGGAAGCTCCTGGAAAAGCAGAAAAAGGGGAAAAAAAGAATGAAAATGATCGGATCGGTGGCGATTCCCCAGAGTGCATTTGTGGCAGTGTTAAAATCCGATTCGGAGTAATCACCATGTCATGCCGTTCCGGACTATCCCACAATCCGGGATTATACATCCACGTTCCCTTCTGTCGCTCGAAATGCCGATACTGCGGGTTCTACTCGGTGACATCCGTCGATGCAATCCCCGGCTATATCGAGGCGCTGTGCAACGAAATGGAAATGTATCAAGGCATTTTCGGTACATTTGACACGGTGTACTTCGGCGGCGGGACCCCCACAGTTCTCCCGCCCCACACCATCGAAACGATCCTTGCAGGAGTACGGAAGTCTTTCGCCCTCACGGATAACCCGGAGATTACTGTCGAAGCAAATCCGCAGGATCTGGATATGACGATGTTGACTTCTCTATTCGACTGTGGCGTCAACCGCCTTAATATCGGTGTCCAGTCGTTCAACGACGACATTCTCTCATTTCTCGGACGGAGACACACTGTTGCGACGGTTCGATCAGCCCTCGATAATGCACGGCTAGTCGGCTTCACGAATATAGGCATCGACCTGATGTATGCAATTCCCCATCAAAGCATCGAAGAGTGGTTCGCTACCCTTGATCAGGCATTAATGGCCGCACCTGAGCATATCTCCTGTTATGAACTCACGATTGACACAGGAACGCCGCTGAAAATAGAGCTTGAGAGCGGTGCCATATCCCTCCCCGACGAGGATCTTCAATTTGATTTTTTCATAAAAACATCGGAGCGACTTGAAAATGCCGGATACGTCCACTATGAGGTATCAAATTTCGCCGGGAAGCTGAATCTTGCTTCACGGCACAACCGTAAATACTGGGATCATATTCCCTATCTCGGCCTCGGTCCTTCGGCTCATTCATTTTTGCATAATCGCCGTTGGTGGAATCATCGCTCGCTATCCCGGTATCTCGATGACCTCCATAAGGCGAAGAAACCCGTTGAAGAGACAGAGGCACTGACGGACGATCAACTGTGTCTTGAGGCCCTTTCCCTCGGTCTTCGCACAAAAAAGGGTATTAATCTTACGGATTTTAAAATGAAATATCATGTCGACCTATTGAGAGAAAAGAACGATATGCTTGCCAGACTGAAGGACGAAGGCCTTATTGACATCGAAAACGGAATATTATCTCCTACGCGCTTCGGTCTCGCTGTAGCAGATACCTTACCGCTTATATAAGAGTTGAAAAAGAATTTTTTCTTTGACATTCGAGGATTCTTGAATTAAGGATTAAGCAGTCGTGAAGTCGAGTTCATAACAATTGAAAGCACACTCAATTGCCCCTGGTAACTGTTTCTTTTTAAGGAATAATATTCACTTTATTGCTAATGCATGGGTATCGCAATTGATGTGATGATATTGTTATGGATCGCAGTCAAACCTACCGATAACATCCATTAAACATCCAGTCCCCGACAGAATATGGAGAAATGAGGTGAACGACACATGGAAGAGGAGAAAATGGAACTCGGACACGAGCCGGTGCCGGGATATAAAAAAGTGTTTTTCATTGCACTCACGATTGCCGTCATCTACTTTGCGATTATCATGTTCAATTCGATATAATACACGGTCACATAAAAAAACAAATGATAGGAATTATTTATGAAGAATGAGAAAGAACATTTATTTGATAAACCAAGGAATGTAAAAAGACTTTTGACGATTTTTTACGGATTCCTCGCAGTTCTGCTCATCGGAGATTTTTTTATTCACAAACATACCGACTTCGCATGGGAGGCATGGCCTGAATTTTATGCGACATACGGATTTGTGGCCTGTGTCGTTCTTGTATTAGCGGCAAAATATCTTCTGCGTCCAATAGTTAAGAGACGGGAGGATTACTATGATTAATACTGTTCCTCCCGGACTTATATTCATCATCGGCGCCCTTTTCATTCCGCTTATTAAAAATAGAACTATGAAATGCGGATATCTTCTGCTTCTTCCCATCATCAGTTTTATCAATTTGATTCACATCCCTGTCGGTACAAACTTTACCGTCGAATTTCTCGGCTATAATCTTGTATTTGCAGAGATCGACCGACTCAGTCTCCTCTTCGGATATGTTTTTCATTTGATAACCGTCATCGCCGTCATCTACGCACTGCACGTCAAAGACGACCTCCAACATGTGGCGGGTTATATTTATGGCGGCGCCGCTCTTGGTGTGACCTTCGCCGGCGATCTTCTCTCTCTTTTCGTTTTCTGGGAAATGTTGACTGTCGGTTCTGTTTTCCTGATCTGGGCAAGAAGGACGCAGAAATCTCTTGACGCCGGATTTCGGTATGCTCTGGTACATATTGTCGGTGGTCTCATGCTCCTTGCGGGAATCCTTATGCACATCCACAGCACGGGTTCCGTCGATTTTACCTATATCGGACTTGAAAACGGCAATCTTGGATCATATCTCATCTTTTTTGGATTCGGTGTTAACTGTGCCTGGCCTCTTCTTCATCCGTGGCTGACCGATGCTTATCCGGAAGCGACAATAACCGGTGTTATCTTCCTGAGCGCTTTTACGACAAAGACCGCCGTATATGCCTTGGCCCGGGCTTTCCCTGGAACATCAATGCTCATATGGATCGGCGCTGTTATGACCATGTTCCCCATTTTCTACGCTGTTATTGAAAACGACTTGCGGCGAGTGCTTGCCTACAGCTTGATCAACCAGGTTGGTTTCATGGTGTGTGGCATCGGTATCGGAACGCATCTGGCAATTAACGGAGCTGTCTCTCATGCATTTAACGATATCATCTTCAAGGCACTCCTGTTCATGTCGGTGGGAGCCGTTATGTACCGAACAGGTAAAGTCAACGCAACCGATCTGGGAGGATTGTATAAATCGATGCCCCTTACATGTTTATTCTGTATCGTCGGTGCGGCCTCGATTTCGGCATTTCCGCTCTTCAGCGGCTTTGTCAGCAAATCGATGGTCATGAGTGCTGCGTCCATGGGGGGAATGAGCCTTATCTGGTTTATGTTGCTCTTTGCCTCTGCCGGCGTATTCCACCATGCCGGAATCAAAATTCCCTTCTTTGCGTTCTTCTCTCACGATTCCGGGATACGAACGAAAGAAGCACCACTCAATATGCTGATTGCAATGGGCATTGCCGCATTCCTCTGCATATTTATCGGGACATTTCCCCAATACTCAGTATACCGGTTGCTGCCGTTTACCGATGTTGTGTATCATCCCTATACACCGACACACATCATGGCTCAGACGCAACTCCTCTTCTTCTCAGCCCTGGCCTTTACACTTTTGCTGCTCTCCGGCATTTACCCATCGGAAATCCGAGCCATCAACCTGGATTTTGATCTGTTTTACCGAAAGGGATCGAAACTCGCCGTTTCAGTGGTAACGACATTCGCGGGAGGCATTGCGAAAGGACTGGATTATGTTTTTATAAAAACTCTACCTGCTAAACTCGCGGCATTGAGCAAGCATCCCTTAAGCAGCATGATGAAGGAATATAAAAATGCCGGTGTTGTAACGGGATCAACACCGGAGACGAGCTCAATGCTGATGCCGTCTGGTGTTCCCGTTCTTATCGCCGTGGCATTTCTTTTTATTCTTGCATCGGTATTCCTGTTCTGACAACTGAATATTGAAAATAGATGAGGGTTGTGCCTCTCCGGTGCCACCCTCATTTTCTTGATAACCACTACAATTGCTTCATTCGAAACATTCAACGAATCATAAAACGATCATTTAATCACCCATCCGGAATTTCCATGCAATTGTCGCTTACGATCACGTTTCTTGTTTACAGACATCAGGAAAGACATTGTAGAATCGCCCGCCCATACTTGGACAGTAGTCCTCCAATTCTTTTAAGAACTGGACATTGCTGTCATAGCGAATCGTCTTCATACCCCTGTTCCGTGCCCGCTCGCAATTTGCATAATGATCATCGACGAAAAGAACTCGATGCGGCTCGACATTCAGTATCATAACAATGTCGTCAAAATGTGATTCATCCTGTTTGCTCTTTCCCATATGATAGCTGGAAAAGACGTAATCAAACCATTTAAAAAAGTCATATTTCTCATTTAAGATATTGAGCCACTCCGTCTGATCACTTAAAATGCCAACCTTGATACCGGTGAGCCGTAAGTCCTTGACAACGTCGAATATCCAAGGTCGGAGGGTGAATCGAGAAAGAACTTCCTGCCGCAGTTCGTCGTCATCCGCGAAAATCCCCGATCTTTCCCGAATGATCTGCCAGAAGTCCCTTTCAGTTCCCTTCCCAATAACCCACCCGGTCCCGCGAACGGCCTTAAATCCTGTTTCAACAAGAATGTCAGGATCAACACCATATCTTTCGGCAATAGCCGACAGGCCGTCAATAAACCCTTCATCAGCAAGAACACCTCCGAAATCAAAAAGTACAACATCGACACTGCATGAACTCATTATAATCCCCTCGTAGAATAGTTGATCCAGACTATAACAGCAGTGTGGATTATACAAGGAGTTAATCGTAATTTCATATGATGCTGTTGGAGTTTGTCAATTCAGAGCAGAAGGTTTGTGGAAACGGGGGTCAGCATACCTGGTGGAAGTTATGGAAAAAGTGATGAGTGTGCCAGTCAAACGGCGCAGTAGATGGGTTCCCAATGTCAGGTTTCAGGCTTTTGATTTCCCGATTTCCTTGTTTGATTTCAGATCCGACCGGCTCAATATTTAGGACCGACCGGATTGACAGGTAATTAATATGCTGTTATTCTCCGCGCATAAAATCTCTTAAATAGAAAGCCTGATGTCGCCATGCTGATGCATCAAAAACTGAGTGTTTTATATATCATCGCTTTCGTCTGTAGCGCACTGCTTTCATGTGCCGTTACCGGTTCACAAGATTTGAATCTCTATGAATCCCATCCGGGCATATTCTTGAAATCTTATTCAACCGCGGAACAAGAGGCAATCGAAATCGGATTCACAGCCGATCCGACACGTTACACACAAGATTATGCACACATGATTCTGTGGCGTATACATATCAAGAATCGTGAATTCTCCCGACAGTTGTCACAGCTTCCCGATCTGAATGACGGGATATGCACCGCAGAGGCACGGGCACTATCCACCATCTATGACTATATACATGACGTCATTTTCACGAAGAGAAGCGGCACGGATCATCCCCAGTCGGCAAGAATCACCATGATCAACGACATGATATCAGATGGAATAACAAATGATCGGCACCGATACAGCCCCTCGCTTGAGGCATTCCTGTGGCTCATCCTCGATGGAAATTTCGATCCCCTCTTTTTTTCATCACAGTACAGCGACAGCCTGACACTCACCACGGACATCTGGGAAACCATGTCCGGTCCGCGATGGCAGAATTACGACCTGGTCCTGAACAGGCTCAACACACCGGAACTTATTCACTATTACATCAACAAAAAATTCCGTTTCCGCCAGGGGCCGACCCGGGGAGCGTTTATGCTATTTAAGACAAATGAAGGGCAATCCGTCGATGTGGCATATTTTGCACGGCAGGCAATGAAGCGAGCCGGATACCGAACATTCATCAGAAGTGTTCGTGTGGATGATATTAACGGAAGGAAATTCCACACCGGTTCAGGCGTCATAGTAAGCGACGACAGGTATCTCCTGGTGGCCGACTTTAATGGAACGAATAGAATCAGTGGACCGCACTGCAATCTTTCCGATGTGGATTATGCTCTCGCCGGGGGGAGGAAGATTATAGACAGCGTCTGGGGTGTCTATGATCAACTGCAATAGCGTATTCACAAACCATTGAAAAAGTCCCAAGGTGAGGCTGTTGAAAAACGCCCATCTGTCCTGTCACGCCTGGATTTCCTTTATCCCTCGTCGCTGTGTTGTAAGATTGACTGACTCTTCAGGATTTCAGGCTCCTTGCGTGCGGACAGTTTTGAAAACTTCGTATGGAAATTTTAAACTCCCTTTCCATGCTGGATTTGCCATAAAGACCGTTGCTATGAAATCTGATGTTTTGGCTTTCATCTTTGGATTGATCTCGGCAGCGAGTTTCGGAACCGCCGACTTTTGCGGTGGTTTTGCAACGAAACGGAATAGCGTTTTCAGTGTCATTCTCATATCACAGGTGTTTGGTCTTGTCCTTCTTATTGTGCTGGCAGTGGTGCTGAGAGAAAACGTTCCGTCCGCGGAAACTATACTTCTCGGTGCGCTTGCAGGAATTTTCGGGGCAATCGGACTCGTAGCATTGTACCGAGGACTTGCTATCGGACGGATGAGCGTGGTGGCGCCTGTCAGCGCTGTTATCGCCGCTGTATTTCCCGTTATCGTCGGCATCTTCATTGAAGGAATTCCCACATACGGCCACCTCGTGGGATTAACTCTGGGACTCTGCGCAATCTGGAATCTTGCCGGTGGAGGGAGTGGAACACCAATCCACCGGTATGAGCTTTGCCTGCCGGTAGCTGCCGGGCTGGCGTTCGGCCTCTTTTTTATTATTATTGATCAGGTCAGCAGTGCGGCAATTCTCTGGCCCCTGGTTGCTGCACGCATTGTATCGATCACCATGCTTTCTTCGCTCATCACGATACGCCGTGACGGCATAAAACCGGTCATGAACCAGTTGATTATCATCGCAACGGCGGGCTTCTTTGACGCTGGTGGCAATGTTCTGTTTGCGCTTGCAACCCGGTTGGGCAGGCTCGATATATCGGCAACACTCACGTCGCTCTACCCTGCCGGTACGGTTTTCCTGGCCTGGATAGTCCTGAAGGAAAGACTGTCTCTTCGACAGTGGTTCGGTGTTCTGATCGGCCTTGTCGCCCTCGTCCTGATTGCATGGACGTGATGGAAGTACGGACCTTTTTTCATTAATGCTCAAGCTTCACCGGTGTTATAAATCCGGGAGGCTTGACGGCAAGTACCGAACATGGCAGTTGATCAAGAATTGCCTCGGCGGTATTACCAATGATAAGTCCCGAAATACCCGTACGTGCAATTGTCCCCATGACGACAAGATCAGCGTTCAAATCCACTGCCAGTTTCGCGATCATCACTTTTGCAGGTCCTTTGGGAAGGTGCAAACCGGGAGAAAGTCGATTATACAAATCAGTACCGATCCGGGCACGGAGTGCCCCATTCAACATGTAGAGACCCTTTTTATGAAGCTCACGTTGGTTTTCAATGTAGGTGGCAACAACCTCATCGGTGGTACCGCTCCTTGACTGTATTGTTTTTTCAGCAAAGGCTTCCCAGGCATGGACCAGGTGCAGAGATCCAGAATCCGAGAGTGCAATCGAACCGGCCAGATCAAGAATCTCCCCGTTGAGTTCATCATTCACGGCTGAGGGTTCCATTGGATTGAAATCGACAGCCGCCATAATGCAATTATAGCCGGACTTTTCGAGTGGCTTCATGATCCATACGGGACACGGGCATTTGCGCAGCAAATGCATATCGTCGCTACCGAACAATCTTCTTATGAAACCTGGATTTTCCGCAGTCTTTATCACCAGATCATGTCCATTGCGAAGTACGGCACGAATCACCTCAAGGAAAGTCGTGCCCATCGTTACATCGAGTTGAATTTTTAAGCGGTTCCCGTAGGTTTCTATTAATGATCGCAAGGCGTTCGCGCGGGAGGTTATCCTTTCAGACCGGTAATCGTCAGAAACGGGAGCAACTACGTCGATAATCGTCAGCGTTGCCTCGTTGCTTTCCGCCAGGGAGACTGCACGATCAAGAGCCTGAGCCTGATCCTCCGTTGCTTCACTCACGTAGATAATGTTCTTAAATCGTTTCATATGTTACCTCACCCGATCCAGGGTCGCGCTGTATTCATGCCGGGGCTGAGGCGCTTGTTGTTCAGTAAACTGTGTGTACCGGATCGATGTCTGATTTTTCTTCAGACAACGGCTATAACGGCGCCTGTTCCTTCAATTTTTTCACTGCCCCCACTTTCCCGATAACGATCAGACGATCTCCGGCCTGCAACCGCTCTTCCGGATTGATCGTCGTGATTTGATCCTGACCTCTTCGGATTCCGGCGAGGGTAACGCCATACTTCTGGCGAAAACGGATATCAGCCAAAGATTGACCGGAAATCTTCGAATCGTCGGATATTCTGATCTCTGCAATTTCAAAGCGATCGATGTCTTCGCCGTTCTTCTGCATTTCGAACTGATTGAGCATGCTTTCGGCACCTTTCAGACCGGCGGGAGGTCCCATGAGCAACAGGCGGTCCGCCGGAAAAATCCTGAAATCCGGATCCGGCTCATAATAGATACGACCACCTCGGCTGACAGCAAGAATCGATATACCTTCTGTTGACAACATGAGATTTCTTACGGCCTGTCCGGCGATGGAAGCATCCGAGCGAATACGCATTTCAAGGAATGAGATCGGCCAATTAACACTTTCAGGAAGAAAGTCCATCGAATAGGCCAACATATCGGCCGCCTGTTCCGCTGCATCGGTAAACGGTCGAAATACCAGGTGGGCGCCTGCATTTTCATATTCTCGTGCTTCCTCCTCATTCACCGCCGTTAAGGCCACTTTGCCATCGTACCCATCTTTCTCGAGGATATGCATAAGCGTCAGGTTCATCTCTTTCGAACGAACGGTACTGATCACCCATCGCGCCTTATTCAGACGCAATTGCTCATGCATCTCCGGATCAGCCATGTCTCCATAAAGAACCGGTACTCCTCGTTCACGCCATCTTTCCAACACACCGGGGTCAAAATCAATGCCCAGTATTGTTTTATTTCTCCTTAAAAGGTATTCCGCAAGTCCGCTTCCATAGTTTCCCAAACCCACCAAAATCACATCGAGCGTAACTGCCTCCTTGAGGGTACATATGGCGGCTTCCCTGTATGGGATGCTCCTTTCAAATATCTTCAAGGGACCGGACAGGAGGCGATAAAGATTGCCGGAATATAGGATCATATAGGTGGACACGAAAATGGTCACAACTCCAACGAGGGTGATCAGGCCGACGGTTTCATTTGTAATGTGTCCGATGCTCAACCCCAATGCAGCAACGATAAGGGAAAACTCACTGATCTGAGCCACCGTCAGCCCGGCAAGAAAGCTGGTACGGCGGCGATAGCCCATCAACCCCATAATAACTAAAACAATAATGGGGTTGCCGATAAGCACAAAGAAAGAAAAAATAAGCGATGCGCCCATCTGCGAACCTACCGTTGACCAGTCCAAGCGTGCTCCAAGATCAATAAAGAAAAAAAGGAGAAGGAAATCCCTGAGGCCCGTGAGACGAGCACCGATGGAATCACGGTAGGCCGTTGATGCCAGTGAAACTCCTGCCAGGAATGCTCCCACCTCTTTACTGAACCCGAGCATTTCACTGCCCGCACCGAGAAAAACCGCCCATGCGATTGCAAATAATGTCAATAATTCCAATGAGTGAGCCAGACGCTCCGTCAGATAGGGGATGAGGTATTTCATCAGCAGGGCGATAATCGCCAGCATTCCCAGACCCTTTGCACCAATGATCAGCACCGAGACATACGCCGGCCCTTCCTCTGCAACTGATGATCCGAAGGTGGTAAGACCGACCAGGGCCAGGATGGCCGCTATATCTTGAACTATGAGGAAGCCGATGGCAATCTGACCATGGAGCGAATCGATTTCTTTTTTGTCGGACAGCAGTTTTACGATAATGATCGTACTGGAAAATGTAAGCGCAACCGACACGTAGGCGGCACTGAGGAATGACATCTTCATGGCTATGGCAATCAAGAAACCGAAGATAGATGTAAAGACAATCTGCCCCAGGCCTGTTGCCAGAGCAACCGGGCCGGTGGTTCGGATGAGATGCAGATCAAGTTTAAGACCGACGATAAACAGGAGAAGCGCAATACCGATATGTGCCAGCAGTTCTATTTGGTCGTAGCTATGTATGATTCCAAGACCTGAGGGGCCGGCGAGAATGCCCGTTGCGAGAAACATGATAATCAGCGGCTGACGTAATTTTTGCCCGATAACTCCGAACAGAGTTGCAAGACCTAAAATAGCGGCGATTTCCACGAAGTGATTTCCGTTTGTCATTCTGTGCATCTCCCGTGAGGTAAAGGATAACTCAGCGGTAATCCTCCGGTAAAGAACGCTTTCTGCACGCTCCAAATCGACAAAAGTGCAGCTGTTTTCCAACGCACGGCACGGTTAATTTTTGATAGATGAAGATGAATCTGTCTGTTTTATCAGCTTTTCGACAAAACCGGCCAAGGCATCACCGATCATTGAGTAGGGAAGAATGACCTCGTTGGCCCCGGCCCTTTTTAATATTCCGATCTGATCAGCCGAATCGGCCGTCGCCATGATGACCGCTTGAGGAGCAAGCGGGCGACAGGTTCGAATAATGTCCTCATTCGACGTTCCCTTCAGAAGCATATCGGGAATGGTAGAGATAATCAGATGGGCATCCCGTATATGGGCGTGATCCAAGGTGTCCATGCTGCCGATATCGCCGAACATGCCTTTCACACCCCGGACTTTCAATTCCTTCAAAACCTCCAGGTTGAAGTCGATGACAAGAATTTTTTTAATAAGTTCGGGCGCCGTTTCGGCAAGTTTCTCGATAAAAGCTCTGGCCCCGCGATGGTAACCGAGCAGAACGACGGGATAATGTTCATGAGCGGCGCCCTCCTGCTCCTGCTGCGGTCCCAATCCGAAACCGAGACGCTCCATGAACCGGTTAAAAACAAGGTAAGTCGCGTGATTGCCTTTGATCATATATGAAGCCAGGACCGATGTGATGGCCATGGCATAAATGACGAGGCTTACAATCTTGTCTTCAATATGGCCGTACGTGATACCGAGCATGGCAATAACCAGGGAAAATTCGCTGATCTGTGACAGATTAAGACTGGCAATGAAACTGGTGCGTCGCCCGCTTCCCGCCAGAGTAAGGATGGGATAGATCGTCAAAAACCGCGAGGCGATAACAAAAACAACCATAACGAGGGCGCTCAATAATATAGTCGTATCGGGCGCCGGGATTTTCATCCCGATGGACAGGAAAAAGAGCGTCAGGAAAAAGTCGCGCAGTGGTAACACTTTAGCGATGATGTGAACTCCATAAGGAAAGGACGATATGGAAACGCCGGCGATGAGGGCGCCCATCTCCATGGACAGGCCCATCCACGACGCGATACCGGCCATGACAACGCACCAGGCGATGGACATGGCGACAACCATTTCCGGTGTCTTGGCGATCTGGTCAAAAATCCACTTCAAAACATATCGGCTCAGAAGAAAGCCGAGACTCAGAAGTATGAAGCTTTTCCCCAGAGCCAGCGCGACAAGGCTCAGCTTGGGATTCATGAAATGGGGCTGCAGGGCGAGGACGAGAATCGCCCAGATATCCTGAAAGATCAAAATGCCCAGAGTGATCCTTCCGGGTATGGTATCAAGCTCGAACTTGTCGTAGAGGAGCTTGACGACAATCGCCGTACTGCTCAGAGCGCAGAAAATAGACAGATACAGGGCATCGATGGGCTGTGTTCCCATGTAATCACTCAAAAGGAGATAGAATCCAAGGCCGATGATAACGCACAGGGCGAATTGGCCTACGCCGGCAAAAATCAGTTGTTTGCCTGAGGAGAGCATCTTTGCAGGATCAAGTTCCAGACCGATGATGAACAGAAGAAGGATCAACCCGATTTCGGAGATCACCTCGATACTGGCCGGATCGACGACCAGCTTTAATCCTATTTCAGGCCCGATAAGTGCGCCCGCTACGAGATAGCCGAGGATGACGGGCTGTCGAAAGAGCTGGAATACGAAACCCAGGGCCGTTGCAGCAAGAATAGATATACCGATTTCGGGAAGAAGTCCATGCATGGAGCGTTATCCTACCTTTCCCGGCTTCCGCCGGCGTGATGTTCAGTTCGGTGATTGTTTAATCTTGTTTAATAGTTGACCAGTTCCTATTCTTTGTTGTTGGGAGTATAAGAAGAGAACATTTGCGTGTCAAGATCATTTTGATCGTGGACAATGTTTCATATCGTGCGCCATCAACGGCATCATCTTCAGGGGATTGACAATCTGGATTTATTGATGTATATAAGCAATAAAAAATCATGGGGATGGAGTCCCCCGTAGTAAACGCCGACCATATAAAGGCTGATGACTCCTGTCGCATTTGATATGCGGCGGGGACCTTAGCCTGTCTGTTCACCGCCGTCAGGCGGTTTTTTTGTATCCACCGCCCTATCTGGAAATCTTGGAGAAAGTCACATGACACAAAAAAATCAGACACCATTGGTTGCCGCGTCCGATCAGAGTAATTTAGCCGTGACGGGAGCAATGACCCAGCCGGAAATCAACAAACTGTCTAAGATTTTCAATGACGTAATAGCGTGTCTCGAAGTTGTGGGAGACACCTTTTCAGAGGAGCAGAAGAAGCTCCACGAATTACGAACCCGCCTGCAGGAAGGCCGTTTCCACCTTGCAATTCTTGGACAATTCAAGCGGGGGAAAAGCACGCTCCTCAATGCCCTCGTGGGTGACAAATTACTGCCGAGCTCGGTTCTGCCGCTCACGGCTATTCCCACGTTTATTCAAGCAGGGGACTCTCTTCGGGCGGAAGCACTCAACATGAACGGTGTGGTCAGTGATAAAATTACCGGTGATTCCATTGATGAGTTAAGCGCCTTTCTGTCAAAACTGGTAACGGAAGAGGCGAATCCTGAGAATCGTCTCGGTATTTCGCACGTCAAGGTCTTTCATCCGTCACCACTCCTGAAAAACGGCGTCGTTCTCATCGACACGCCCGGAATAGGCTCGACATTTATTCACAACACGGAAATGACCCTCAATTTTCTTCCCCAGTGCGATGCCGCCCTGTTTCTCATCTCCGCGGACCCACCGATAAGCGAAGTCGAGTTGGAATTTCTGCACCGGGTGAAGGCACTGGTACCGCGGCTTTTCTTCATTCTGAACAAGGTGGATTATCTCGGCGACAGTGAAAAACGTGACGCCGAACTGTTTTACAAAAAAATCCTGAAGGAAAAGGTGGGATTCGAGGAGGATGTGCCGATCTTTGCCGTATCGGCCCTGCAGGGACTCGAGGCACATGAAACAGGGAACGAGGGCAAATGGTCGGCGAGCGGCATGGCCGCCGTGGAAGACCATCTGGTTCATTTTCTAGCGAAAGAAAAAGCAGCAGTATTGCGCAAGGCCCTTTCATCGAAAGCAACGGATATCTTGTCTGACATCCTGCTGCAGATTAACCTGACCGTTCGATCCCTGAATATGCCCCTGGAGGAACTGGAACAGCGGCAGCATACATTTGAAGGCAAAATAAAGGAAACAGAACGCCAAAAAACGGTTGCAGGCGACCTTTTAACGGGAGACCGAAAACGCCTCATGGAATTCCTTGAGTATCAGGCGGCAGACCTCCGTCAGAAGGGGCGGACACACTTCGAACACATTCTTGAACAGATCCTTGCAGATAATGTCTCGATTGACAAGGCCCGGCAGTTGCTTCTCAATGAGCTCCCCGTCTTTTTTGAAAGAGAACTGGGAGATATGTCGCGGATCTTTGAAGCACGGGTCACCGAGGTGTTACAACCCCATCAGGAACGGGCTGATGACCTGATAGAGACGATCAGGAGGACGGCGGCAGAGCTTTTCGAAATTCCCTACCGTGCGCCGGAGAGTTCCCAGGCCTTCGCAATGACCCGGCAGCCCTACTGGGCGACACAGCAGCGACAATCCTTTATGAATCCCATCCCGGAAGGTGTTATCTATAATCTTCTGCCGGCAGGCATGCGGAAAAAACGTATGAGAAAATACCTCTCCGAAGAAATAGGCTTTCTCGTTTTCCAGAATGTGGAAAACCTCCGGTGGGTGACGCTGCAGAACCTGAACCAGGCATTCCGCCGCTTCAGTCTTGAACTGGCAGATAGGCTGGAAGATACGGTTGTTGCAACTCACGGCGCAATAAAGGAAGCCGTGAAGAAACGGACTGAACAGTCGCACACGGTTGCTAATGAACTTCAGCGGTATGAGGCGACACAGGTGAGTCTCGAACAGATAATGAAAAATATCGAAACGGAATAACCGGACATAATCAAGGAATAAAGAGGGGGAACGTATGGACACTGCTATTGAACGGGTTATTGCCCGTGAAATTCTTGACTCGCGGGGGAATCCTACCATTGAAGTCGATGTCAACCTCACCGGCGGCGCACAGGGGCGTGCCGGTGTCCCGTCCGGCGCTTCGACAGGGATATACGAAGCGCTTGAACTTCGTGACGGGGATACCAACCGGTACGGCGGGAAGGGTGTGATGAAAGCGGTCAGTTTCATCAACGAAAAAATTGCCTTTGCCGTTCAGGGGATGGATGCCCTGGAATATAAGACCGTCGACCGGATTATGATCGAGTGGGATGGAACTCCGGACAAATCGCATTTCGGCGCCAATGCCATTCTCGGTGTCAGCATGGCCGTTGTGCGTGCCGCGGCACAGGCATGCAACACGCCGCTGTATAGATTCCTCGGCGGTGACCATGCCGTCACTCTGCCATGTCCCATGTTCAATGTGCTGAACGGCGGTGTTCATGCCAACTGGCAGGGTCCGGATTTCCAGGAATTCATGATCTGTCCCTCAGGGGCTCCCGATTTTAAAGAGGCGTTGCGATGGGCCGCCGAGACGTATCACACCCTCAAAAAACTGCTCAGGGACAGGGGATTCTCCGTCGGTGTCGGTGACGAGGGAGGCTTCGCGCCGGCACTGAAAAAAAATGAGGATGCCATTGAAGTGATTCTGAAAGCAATTGAAATAGCGGGCTATAAACCAGGGGAAGAGATCGTCCTCGCACTCGATCCGGCATCGAGCGCGTTTTACGAAGACGGAGCGTATGCCCTCCGGACGGAAGGCCGCACTTTGTCATCCGAAGACATGGTCGGTTTGTATGCCGCATGGATCGAGAAATATCCCATCGTCGTCATAGAAGACGGTCTCGCGGAAGATGACTGGGACGGGTGGAATCTGCTTAACAAGACCATCGGACAGAAGGTGGAATTAGTGGGAGACGATCTCTTCGTTACCAACGTGGAGCGGATCGCCCGGGGAATCGCTGAAGACGCCGCCAATGCTGTTCTTATCAAACTGAACCAGATCGGCACCGTCAGCGAGACCATTGCCGCCATTGAAATGGCGCGGAAAGCGGGATGGGGCGCCATGGTGTCCCACAGAAGCGGTGAAACAACGGATACGTTCATTGCCGATTTTACTGTGGCCATGGGCACCGGCCACCTGAAAACGGGAGCGCCGTGTCGGGGCGAACGGGTTGAAAAATACAACCAGCTCCTTCGCATCGAAGAAGAGCTCGGCGACAAAACCGTGTATGCCGGCCGCGGGGCATTCGTGCGGTAACCACATTAGTGATTTCGGCAGACTTTTGGAAAACACTTCCCTGCGTTTCACACTACTTTTGTAATACGCCAGAGAGATAGACGGCATGGTCTTTGTCGGCCGAGAAAAAGAAACACGGCAGATCATACGGGCACTCGGAAAAGACAGCAACGTCATCATCACGGGCAAGTTCGGAATGGGACGAACAAAGCTGATCCGCCACGTTTCGGACATGTGCGGAAAGTGGTGGCGGTTTGTATTCGTCGATTTCTCGAAGACTCCTGGACAGGTATGCACTGATATTCTGACGGAGTTGTCACCGGGGAAACGTTTCATAAATAAAGATCAATGCCGGCGATATAAGACAATACGCCATCGAATCGCCACCGTGCAAAACCAAGACGCGAGGCCGATGGTCTTGGTCCTGGATAATATCGGGAAACTCACGCCACAGCGGCTGGCCCTCATCCGGTATCTTTCCTGGGAGAAACGGTTTCTCTTCATAGCCGTAACGGAACGTTTCCTGCGAGAGGACGATTTCTTTCTCCTTCGGGCTGAATTACAGCCGGAACATGTCATCAAGCTCGGGCGGATCAGCCGCAGAGATTCAATTGCGTATTTCCACGCGGCATCAGAAAGAAACGGTTTTCAGTGGGAATTGGAACGGATACGCATGATGGCTGAAACAGCCGGAGGATACCCCCTGAGCATGCGGGAAATGGTTACAAGGGAGAAAACAGCGTGAAGGAGCGGGTGACAGGCAAAAGCCGAATCCTGACAGAAACGGAAGCGAAACAGGAGGAGTTCAATATCGAGCAAGACCTTCGTAAGATACGGGGGTGCCCTGTTTGTAACCACATCACCAACATCCTCGCCGATTTTTTTGCACATTTACAATATGAACTGTCAAACGACGAGAGTACCCGTCATAATTATGCGGAAGAACTCGGACTGTGCCCGTTTCATGCGTGGCAATTAGAATCATTCTCTTCCCCTCTCGGTATTGCCCGCAGCTATCCTACCGTTTTGGAACATGTCGCATCGATCCTTGTCACACGTGCCGAAACATCGTCACGGTCCCCGGAGAAAGCCTTGAAGGTCGTAAGAGATTCTGCGACGTGCAGTGCATGCCATCTCCTGGAGAAGATCGAAAATAACTATATCAAGCATCTTGGACTATTTCTGACGGATATCGATGGCCGACAGGCATATGCCTGCTCTCATGGTACCTGTCTGAAGCATCTGGAACAATTGATTAATGCGGTTTCTGCCCCCGTGACGGTTCGGTTTCTATTACTGGATGAGGCTGAACGTTTAAAGCGAATCAGCGCTGATCTCCGGAATTATGTGTACAAACGGGATGCTCTGAGAAGGGACCTTCTGACGAACAATGAAAAAGATGCATACCGTCGTGCACTGATCAAGACTGCCAGCGGACGGAACGTCTATGCACAAGGTGACAGAGGAGGATCTCTGTAATGTCAGCTTTTTCAGATATCAATCATTACGAGTCTCCATTATCTGGGTTTATTCATAAAGAAAACAATCTCACTACTCGAGTGATTAAGTACGCCCAGGCTCGCCGGTGCCGCAAGGGAGGCTTCTGCTTTTACAGGCTTGAAGAGCCGAATGGATCCGACACCTATTATGCTCTTTCGATTTTCAACATTCTCGGTGTCGCTTTTCACGACGAAAGGACAATCCGGTATTTAATTGAACAGCAGAACTTGGACGGATCATACAAGAGTATCTTCTCAGCCTATTACGCTCTGTGCGGCCTGTCCCTCATGGGGGAACTTCCGGAACACGACCCGTCGGCGTATCTTCTCGAGCATTTCGATCACTACCGCTTTGATGTGGAACGTCTTCCTGCTGAAGTGACTGCCATTTTTAAAAGGCTTGTATTCCTGATCGATCTCTGTGCTTTATTCCGCATCATTATTCCTGAGAAGAACAAGAGGGAGGCGGTCGATTTTATCCTCGGCTTCCGGAGAGACGACGGGGGATTCGGCCATGCTTTATCCAGCCTTATGGAAACGGAACAGGCATCATCGATATTAAAATTATTGGGATATCCCATAAACAAACTCAACATCGGCAGGTTCATCCGATCCTGTGAAACACCTGTTTCCGGCTTTACGGGGGTCCCCGGCACATCGCTGTCTTTCGTGGAATACATCAACAGCGGCATCCGGGCATCTGAACTCATCAATTACAGGCCCCACTATGTCGATGATTGTTTCCGTTTTACGAGAGATTGTCAGACAAAAACCGGCGGATTTTCACGAGGAAACGGTTCAGGAATCTCGACCCTGGAAAACAGCTACTACGCTGTTGATTCTCTCTCAAGGTTGTCACAATATATGCTTGACTCACAATGAACCACCCTGAAGCAAGCTGTTGATATCATGCCGTATCATCGTCGAATTTGACGTGACAATCCATAGGTCCACGTTTTTACAGAAATAACTCGACACGTGCTTCGGGAAATTAGACACGATGAGATTAAACATACCCCACATCTATCGTTTTCATTTCGAATACTTATTGATTTTCAAAACCTGTCATGTCTTTTCAAATGATGTCGTTTATTCCGATTATGAATGCATCAAATCGTGCCATGCCGGATCATCGGCACTATCCTTCCTTTGTCAGGTCAAAATCCTATTGACACACACAACCCTCCTCCATATACTTCCATCGTGTAAGGGTGAGTTCTCAACAATCGAAAAAATACAAAGAAAAATCGGCGATTGTGACGTTGACAGAGCCGGGCAGGCATTTTATAAGATCGAGGGTATCCTCGATGAAGCATAACGAAATCAGGCAGGACGTGGCATCGTGGAGGGATAAAACCAATGACAACCGACAATAGCAGCACCGTAAGCATAGACAAGAAACGATTTGGTTGTTTGCAAGTCTTCGGCTTGATCGTCATCGCCATAATCATTACCGCAGGGGTGACGATATTGGTATTCAAAACCTGCTACTTCACGTCAGAATTCAAGCCGGTGACCCTGACTCCTCAGGAAGAGCAGGTTCTGACTATGAAATTAGAAAAGCTTGATTCGATGGGGGCTGCTGTCACCATCCCCGGAAGTGGAGTTCTCTGTAAGCCGTTAAGATCAGACCAGAGTAAACGGGGTGCCGCTCTCGAACCGGAACCTTACAGTGAAGAAAACACCAAAAGGGAAATAAATTTCACTGAAAAGGAACTGAATGCGTTATTGGCAAAGAATACGGATCTTGCAAATAGGTTGGCATTTGATTTATCTGAAAATCTTATCAGCGCAAAATTACTCCTGCCGGTTGATGAAGATTTTCCTGTGCTTGGAGGCAAAATTATTCGTCTCAGATCGGGCATGGAGCTCAGGTATGGTAAGGGCAGACCTGTTGTCATTCTTAAAGGCATTACGTTCATGGGTGTTCCCGTACCGAATGCATGGATGGGAGGAATTAAAAATATAGATCTGGTTGAAAGATTTGAACCCGAAAAGGGTTTTTGGAAGACTTTTTCTGACGGGGTCGAGGACATCAAGATAGAAGAAGGTGTTTTAAAGATAAGACTGAAGGAATAACAAATCTCCAGATATCATCGCTCAGTCCACACTTGTCCATTCGGCAAATATGTTACGCCTGGAGGTAAGAAACTTCCACTCTCACCCTTCACGGGGCGAAAGGTCGTTTCCTGTCCGGTCTGTCCGCGTATGGCCATATCTCCATTACAGTTCTATCTGATCCACATCAAGCCCCGGCAACGTGGGAAAACGCCTGATCATCACTTCCCTTTTCAATCAATAGAGAGCCGATCTTGATCGTGAAACCCCGTCGTCTACGAAAGACTCCCCCCGTTGACTTTAACAAGTATGTCGGGGTGTTGAAAAAAAGCATTGCCGGGATCGGCTATCTGCGGCATTCGCGTTTTTATTCGGAAAGTTATGAAAGCAGTGGCGCATCGGAGACGGCTTCCCTTTTTCGGAAGCCGTCTGCGTCTGCGCACTGAGTTGCTTGTACCTCAACTATCTGTCCGTCATGTCGCCATATCAGCGTTCAGGTATGACGATCACATCGATTCTACGGTTCACTGCACGTCCTTCTTCGGTCTTATTG
>DSDU01000085.1 GCA_011056835.1 Deltaproteobacteria bacterium | reverse complement strand
TTGGCCCGGGTGGAAATGAACTTCTCTTCATGCTGGAAACCATCACGGATGGTAATGTCCCCGATGCTCACCTTCTTCGGCATCCGGGGGAATATCTTCCAGTAATCATATTCTGTTGCCATACTTATACTTACCTCCTGCTGCTTTCTCCTTTATTCACTCTCTCTCATTTGCCCTTAAATACAGGTTTTCGCTTCTCCGCGAATGCGGCAAGCGCTTCCAACCTGTCTTCGGTAGGAATTGTTACTTCATATGCTTTTGATTCCAGCGGCAGCGCAACGCCGAGGCTTGCTTCAGAGCCGTAATTCAATACGAACTTCGCCTGGGCAACGCCGATGGGACCGTTCTTTGCAATCTCCCGAGCCATTTCGAGAGCGGCATCCATCAATTGATCAGGCTCGACCACTCTGCTGACAAGGCCGATTTCCAGTGCCGTCTGAGCATTGAATCTCCGGGCTGTGTAAATCAGCTCTTTTGCCTTTGCAACACCCACTATGCGGGGAAGTCTCTGCGTTCCGCCGGCTCCGGGGATAATCGCCAGACTTGTTTCCGTAAGACCCATCAACACATTGGATGAGGCAATGCGGATGTCGCATGCAAGGGCCAATTCCGTTCCACCGCCGAAGGCAAATCCGTTAATCGCCGCAATAACAGGCACGCGAACCTGTTCCACCGCCGTAAAGGCATTCCGAATCGTAAAAATGAATCGTCGTACCTGATCCTGCGTCAGAGATCTTCTCTCCTTCAGGTCGGCCCCGGTCGAGAACGACCACTTCTTGGGATCATCCCCTCGTTTGGATCCTGTGATGATGATACATCTCAGATCCATATCGAAATTACATTCTCTGATGGCATCAGCCAACTCGGCCAGAAGGTCAAAGTTGAAGCAGTTCATCGCATCAGGTCTGTTCAGCGTGAGAATCAAAATGCCATCATCGGTTCTTTCCTGCAAAAGTATATCTGACATGGTTTCTACTCCTCCTCTTAAGAGCTTACCGGGTTATACCTTCAGATCGCCCCAATCAGACCCCTGAACAGGAACACGGAGTGAAATCTCAAACGCCCTGGCGATCTTCTCACGGGCCTCGCTGAATGCGACGACGCCGTCATGGAAGTTGAGCGCTCCGGTATAGAAGGGATGGCCTTCCGAATCGTAGCGGTCTCTCATCATCTGACGGAATTTTGCCATATCGTCTTCATCCACTTTTGCGCCTTTCGCTTCAATGTTCTTCCGGCGGACGGTTTCAACGATAAACCCGGCAGTCTCACCGGACATAACGGTCGTCCGTCCTCTCATATTAGTGAAGGCAAATTTTGGTTTGAATGCTCTTCCGCACATACCGTAGTTCGCAGCGCCGTGATCCGGTCCGATAACGTAGGTAACCTTCGGTGAATTCAAGCATGTACAGGCACGAACCATATCGGAACCGTATTTTCCGATACCTCCCCACTCTTCAGCCCGCCCGACCATATAACCTGGTGAACCCTGCAGGAAGAGAACGGGCAGTTTGGAGTTACCACAGCGGATCATCCATTCCGTTGCTTTCCGTGCAGCGTCGATATAGATAACACCACTGGCATTCGACGCCACGACGCCCACCGGAATACCTTTCATCCACATTTTTCCGCATACGACGGAATCACCGCGGCCGGGACCGTAGGTCGGCTTGTACTCATGGAAATAACTGTCGTCTGCAAGGCACTTGATGGTGTCTTTGATATTGATGTACTTGTACGTATCAATCGGCGAAACCCGCATCATTTCCTTGTAATCGAATTTCGGCTCTCGATTTTCTCTTCGATCCGTATAGAGACTCTGAGAAGGCTCGAATTCTATAATGTCTCTCAACTTCTGGATACCTTCGGACTGGGTTCTGACGAAGTGATCGCAACCGCCGGAATGCTGGGTGTGAACATAAGCGCCACCGAGGTCTTCCATGGAGACGGTCTCACCGATGGCCGACTTGACCATGGGAGGGCCGGCCAGGAAGGCATACGCCATCTTCTCGATCATGATTGATTCCGTTGCCAGATAAACAATATAGGCGCCACCCGCTGTATTTCCACCGGTGGAAAGGGTGTACTGTTTGATGCCTTTTGCCGACATGCGGCACATGTTGTAGAACATGGTTCCGAAATGACCGTCATCGGCGAAGCAGCCCACTTGCAACGGCAGATTAATTCCACCTGAATCGGCAATGTAAACACAGGGAAGGGCGCAATTCTCGGCGATTGCCTGGGCACGCATGTGCTTCTTCAATGTAATGGGGAAATATGTTCCCGCGGCATAGCGATTCTCATTGGCAAAAATCATGACGTCTTTTCCGTGGATGACACCGACACCGGTAACCATACCGCCACCGGGAATATGGTCGCGCTTCTCGGACTCGTAAATTTCTCCACCGTAAAGGCGGATTTTGCCGATATTGTAACCGACATCCAGACCGAGCTCATAGAACTCCGTACCGGGATCAATGAGATCTGTGATCAGTTCACGCACCGACCGTTTGTTCTGTTTCGTAAGACGATCAAGCTGTTTCTGACCGCCCACATTGTAGGCTTCATCGCGGTGCTTAAGCAGGATTTCATCCTGTTCGGTCCAATACTGTAAATTGGCCTCTCGTTCCGCCTCAAGCCTTTCAGCCCTTGTCATTTTCTTTTTCTCTGCCATTCATACTCCTCCTTTTCCTCTCTAAAATAAGCAGGTTACTTTACACAAGCAAACACACCTATATTTAACAATGACCGCAAGATCAAATGCACTTACCACCATAACTACAAAAAATCAAGACAAAACAAATCGTGTGTGCAATTTTGGTTTTTTGACAGGTTGATCCATTCGTGTTAGAAAGACATGCAATTAATATCTCAATTACCCATATTGCACAAGGAAAGAAATATGAAAAAAACGGGTGAATGGAAAGTTGAATCACTCATCGATATCATTGATCGACTGCGGGCTCCCGATGGATGCATGTGGGACAGGCAGCAGACGGTTCAGACGGTATCCCGATATCTCATTGACGAAGCCTACGAAGTCCTTGAAGCAATCGGAGAGGGAACTGCCGATGACCTGAAGGAAGAGTTGGGCGATCTCCTCTTCCAGATCATCTTCATGGTAAAAATATCGGAAGAGGAAGGTCTGTTTGACCTGTCCGATGTCATAGAGTGTATATCGGAAAAGATGATCCGTCGACATCCTCACGTATTCGGCGACACCGCGGTCAGTTCCGTTGAAGAAATCAAGAGCAACTGGGAAACCATAAAAAAACAGCTTGAGGGGAAGGAAGACCGCAATGCCTTTCTTTTAAGCGGCATCCCGATTTCTCTCCCGTCGCTGACCCTCGCACGAAAAATAACAGAAAAAGCTTCCCGAATCGGATTCGACTGGAAGAATACCGATGATGTTCTTCATAAAATATACGAAGAAATTGATGAGCTCAAAACCGCTATCAGCTGCGACACACCGGAACTGATCAGTGATGAAATGGGAGACATCCTCTTTTCTCTGGTAAATTTGAGCAGATTTCTGAATGTCGATCCCGAGGCGGCCCTGCGATCAACCGTGAATAAGTTCAAGCGAAGATTCACTTTTATAGAATCGGCGTTGAAAGACCGAGGGAGCGATATCCTTTCCTCAACACTTGAGGAGATGGACGACCTCTGGAACCAATGTAAAAAAAACGAAGAGCCGGGAGACTGATAACCGGCTTTCTGTCAAAATCATAGCTGAGGGATACAACACATGAAATTCTTTCTCTGCGTTTTGGGATTGGTTTTTGTCATCGAAGGACTCCCCTATTTTGCATTCCCCAATAAGATGAAGTCATATCTTATGGCGGTGTATCAAGCCCCGAACAAAACATTGCGGGTGTTCGGCTTCTTCTCCGTCGTCATCGGGCTGCTTCTCGTCTTTTTCGGAAGAAATTGAATGAACAGAACCGAATATATTTGACATTTTGATCCGATCTGATAATCTCCCCGTTCTATTCTCATATTATTATTTGGTTTCTCGTATGAATATTGAAGAGTTCAGTTTCAATTTACCCGAAAAATTAATAGCTCAACGGCCATGTGAGCCTCGGGATAATTCCCGGATGATGGTGGTAGACAGGTCGCGACAAACCATCGAGTGCAGACATTTCTATAACCTGCCCGATTACTTTCATCACGATGATGTCCTGGTCATCAACAACTCAAAAGTCATACCGGCACGGCTGTATGGAACAAAGACAACGGGTGGCACGATTGAAATACTTCTGCTTTCGGAGATCAGCAGGAACCTGAATGCACACCGGCAGTGGGAGGTCCTGGTGCGACCGGGCAAACGGGTCAGGCCCGGAACAACAATCGTGTTCGACGAGAATTCCCATGCCGAGATTGTGAAGCGGGTATCCGATAAAAAATGGATTCTTACATTCCACACCAACGGGGACTTTGAAACATTTCTCACCATCCATGGAACAGCCCCATTGCCCCCATATATAAAAAGGAAGAAACACTCACCGGACGCCCCCTATGACCTGGAAAGATATCAAACGGTGTATGCATCGATGCCCGGCTCGGTGGCTGCCCCCACAGCAGGACTTCACTTCTCCCCGGATATCCTGAAAGATCTTGAAAACCTGGGAACCAGGATCATACCGGTCACACTGCATGTCGGTTATGGAACATTCCTCCCCATAGAAACCGAATCCATAGAAAACCACACCATGGAAACGGAATATTACGAAATTGACCGTCTTAACGCCATCACCCTTAACAAGGCACATCGGATAACCGCAGTCGGCACAACGTCAACACGAGTTCTTGAATCGGCGACAGACGAAAATGGAATGATACCTGCCATGAAAGGGCGGACAGACCTTTTTATTTATCCCGGGTATCATTTCAGGAAGGTGGACAGACTCATTACCAATTTTCACCTCCCCCGTTCGTCACTCTTTCTTCTTGTCTGCGCCTTTGCCGGAAAAGATCTGGTAATGGAAGCATATGAACAGGCCGTCCGTGAAGGATTCCGTTTTTACAGTTACGGAGACTGTATGCTCATAGTATAGGCAAACGGTCAAAGGCACCGGTCTTTTTTTTCGCCCTTCGCCATGTGCCGACGGCCGACTGATCAAAGTAATGGGATATGAAGTTTCATTTTCAGCTGATTAAAAAAGACGGCATGTCGAATGCGAGACTGGGCAGGATCTCGACGCCTCACGGCGAGGTGAAGACCCCCATCTTCATGCCCGTGGGAACACAGGGAACGGTTAAGGGGCTCCTTCCGGAAACGGTCCGTGATCTCGGAGCGGAAATAATCCTGGGGAACACTTATCATCTTTACCTCAGGCCGGGTCATGACCTTATACAAAACTTCGGGGGGCTTCATCGGTTCATGAACTGGCACAAACCCATTTTGACAGACAGCGGCGGTTTCCAGGTTTACAGCCTCGGCGCCCTGCGGAAGATCTCAGAACAAGGCGTAGCTTTTCAATCTCACATTGACGGATCGCGGCATTTTATCAGCCCCGAATTCGCTATCGAGATACAGGAAGCCCTCGGCGCTGATATCATGATGTGTTTTGATGAGTGCACCCCGTATCCTGCGGACTTTGACTATGCTAAAAAATCGCTCGATCTGACCAATCAGTGGGCACGGCGATGCAGGGCTGCACGGACAAACACCCGCCAGGCTCTCTTCGGCATCGTTCAGGGGGGAATCTATCATGAGCTCAGGAGAAAAGGAGTCGACGAAATTACATCAATCGGATTTGACGGATATGCCCTCGGAGGATTAAGTGTGGGAGAGCCCAAAGATCTCATGCTGGAAGTCGTCGAAGCAACAGCACCGCTCCTGCCGTCTGAACAACCTCGATATCTCATGGGCGTCGGCACGCCTGAGGATATAGTTGATTGTGTTTACCACGGTATCGATATGTTCGATTGTGTCCTGCCGACACGAAACGGACGAAACGGAATGTTATTTACAAACAGCGGAAAGGTTGTTATAAAGCACGCGCGTTATCGCAATGATGAATCACCCGTCGATACCACCTGTGATTGTTACACATGTCGGAATTATTCCCGGGCGTATTTGCGTCATCTCTTTATTGCAAAAGAGATCCTCGGGGTGATATTGAATACCATTCACAATGTCAGATATTTTGTCCGACTGATGGAACAGATAAAAGACGCCCTACACAGTAATGACTATGCGGCATTCAGACGGCGATTCAAACAACAGGCATCGGATATAACGACATAACATATTGATTATTTACAACGAAAAGGAGACATGACCATGACAGGCACGGCGTATGCGATGGGATCGAGCGGCATGGGAGCGCAGCAGGGAGGAGAACTACATTTTATCATTTTAATGATTCTTATATTCGGTATTTTCTATTTTCTGCTGATACGACCCCAGCATAAAAGACAAAAACAGGTTCGGGAGATGATCGACAATCTCGGCCACGGCGATATGGTGATAACGGCGGGAGGATTGCACGGAAAAGTTACCGGTCTCACGGAGACAATCGTCACCCTTGAAATTTCCGAAAAAGTACGAGTAAAAGTTTCCCGTAATCATATAGCGGCGGTAACTGAAAAAGCTCAGAAGGAATAACGCCGAGAGGAAGAGCGAATGGAGAAAAATATCAAGGTACGTGCTGTTGTCGCGGCAATCGTCATACTTGCCGGTATTTTTTATTTGATGCCGTCGCTTACAACATCCCTGCCGGCTTTCTGGAAAAACCACGTGGATACGATTCATCTTGGTCTCGATCTCAGAGGCGGCATGCATCTGGTCCTGGAGGTTGAAACGGATAAAGCGGTTGAAAGCTCTGTGGAACGGGCGGCAAATTCTCTTAAGAACCTTCTCATGGAGAAGCGAGTCAGATTCAGAGACCTTAATCGAATCAACGGCTCCATGATATCCATCCAACTGCCGAACCAGGAAGCCAGTGATCGTTTTGACGAGATTTTAAAGAACATGTTCCCCAATATTGAGAAAAAGTCCTCCCGGTGGGAAGACGGTAGAGAAACGGTCATCCTTGCGTTTACACCACAGCATGTTGACTCCATTAAAAAGTTCTCCGTCGAGCAGAGCCTCGAAACCATTCGAAACAGGGTTGACCAGTTCGGTGTGACCGAACCCGATATAATCCCTCAGGGCGATGATCGGATCCTCATTCAGCTCCCGGGGATACAGGATCCGAAACGAGCAATCAACCTCATCGGTAAGACCGCTCTTCTCGAATTTAAACTGGTTAATGACGAACACAGCCTTGATGAGGCCCTCAAAAGCGGGATGCCGCCAGTCGGAAGCGTCATAGCCTATGGTTATCGATTCGACAGTTCATCGCAGCAGAGGAGAAGGCTTCCGTACCTGCTGTATGACAGAACACTCCTGACCGGCGATTCCCTTGAGAACGCCCAGGTCAAGATCAGTGACAGATTCGGCGAACCTTACGTTGCGCTGACATTTAACGCCCAGGGCGCGAAGGATTTTGAACGAATAACGGGAGAACATGTAAGGAAGCGACTCGCCATCGTGCTCGACGGTATTGTCCATTCAGCACCGGAAATCAGGGAAAAGATTTCAGGCGGCAACGCCATGATCGAGGGTGCCTTTACCATGGAGGAAGCTCGCGACCTTGCCATCGTCCTCAGGGCTGGTGCGCTGCCGGCTCCGGTTAAAATCCTTGAACAGCGGACGGTCGGTCCATCCCTCGGGCAGGATTCCATTGATAAGGGGGTGCTGTCCATTATTGTCGGGGGACTGCTTGTCATCGGGTTCATGATTCTGTACTATCGCTACTCTGGAATCGTCGCAAACATTGCGCTCGTTCTGAACCTTATCCTTATTCTCGGAGCGTTGGCCGCCTTCAAGGCAACGCTGACGCTTCCCGGCATTGCCGGTATCGTTCTCACAATCGGCATGGCTGTGGATGCCAATGTCCTCATCTTTGAACGAATCAGGGAAGAACTTCGATTGGGGAAATCGCCACGGGCGTCGATTGCCGGCGGATACTCCAAGGCACTGCTGACAATTGTCGATGCAAATGTAACGACATTGATCGCGGCGCTGGTTCTGTTTCAGTTCGGCACAGGTCCCGTCAAGGGATTTGCCGTCACGTTGAGTATCGGCATCGCATGCAGTATGTTCACGGCGATTTTTGTAACCAGAATTGTTTATGACTATTATGTATGGCAGAGAAAGGTCGACACCATAAGCATATAAGAACAGGTCGAGGAATGACGGCACAGGATAAAAAAACAACCGATTATCCTTATTCCTTCTTTCTTCCTCACTAACCCTGACCAAGAGGAGCCTCGGATGGAACTGATCAAACCCGGAACGAATATAAATTTTGTCGGAAGCATGAAACTCTCCTTTTTCATATCTCTGGCAATGATCATCATCAGCATTGCATCACTGATCCTCCACAACGGACCGAATCTGGGCATAGACTTTGCCGGTGGAACGCTCGTCGAGGTCAAATTCAAGGAAGATACCACGGCTGATACGATACGCAGCGCGCTGAACACCGTCAACCTTGGGAACAGCGTCATCCAGCGATTCGGATATAAAGGTGACAATGAATTCCTCATTAAAACTGAAAAAACATCGTCTGAGCTTAAGGGGCTGTCCGATATGATTGAAGAGGCGCTGTCGACCGCCTATCCGGCCGGAGCGTTTGAAATATGGAGGGTTGAAGTTGTCGGTCCCAAGGTAGGCAAAGACCTCCGTGAAAAGGGCATGCTGGCCATGATTTATGCAATGATCGGCATATTAATCTATATCACATGGCGGTTCGAATTCCGTTATGCCGTCGGATCAATCATTGCTCTGGTTCATGACGTCACCATCACCGTGGGAATTTTTTCACTTCTCAACAAGGAATTCACCCTCCCGATAATCGCGGCGCTCCTGGCAATAATCGGATATTCCCTGAATGACACTATTGTCGTTTATGACCGCATACGGGAAAACTTGAGGACCCAGCGGCGGCAATCGCTGGGAGAAACCATTAACGGAAGCATAAACCAGGTGTTGAGCAGAACCGTACTGACATCCGGGACAACGCTTCTTGTCGTCGGCGCGCTGTTCTTCCTGGGAGGCGCAGTCATTCACGACTTTGCGTTTGCCCTCCTGGTCGGCATCATCGTCGGAACGTATTCATCCATCTTCATAGCAAGTCCGACAATTCTGGCATGGGAAACATGGAAGCCATCGAAGAAAAAGAGGAAATGATGCGGTGCCCCCGTTAGAAGTCGCCGGGTTGACCATATTTATTCTGACACTGTTCGCGGGGGTCTTTATGACCATATTCGGTCTTCCCGGAACGGTCGTCATAGTAATCGATGTCATCGTTTACTCGTGGATAAACGGGTTTGACCAGATCGGGCTGACAATCATCGTTCTTTTGATCATCATGGCTGTCATTGCCGAATCGCTTGACTTTGCGCTCGGCGCTGCCACACCGGGAAGGTTCGGGATTTCAAAACAGAACGTTATTGCCGCCGCTATGGGCGGTATCGCCGGTATTGCCCTATTAACCCCGCTTATGATGGGGCTCGGAACGATTACCGGCATGTTTCTGGGCGGTGCCTGTGGCTCGCTGGGTGTCGATTACTTTAATGAACGACGATTCAAGCCTGCCTTGAGAACTGGGCATAAAGCATTTCTCGGAAGAATATTCAGCGTCTTCATAAAGGGATTGCTTGCTATCATTATGACAATTATCGTACTTTCAGCCATATATTCATAGGAATGTAAACAGTGGAAAAGAAAAAAACAGTCATCAAAGAATATGCAAAGGCTATCTTCATTGCCATTCTCATAGCATTTTTTATCCGCACATTTATCGTGCAGGCTTTCAAGATACCCTCGGGTTCGATGTTACCGACGCTCCAGGTAGGTGATTGGCTCCTGGTCAATAAATTTATCTACGGGGTTAAAATTCCCGCAATACGGAATACGATGATCCCCATTAAAAATCCCGAAAGGGGTGATATCGTGGTCTTCATCTATCCGATGGACCGATCGATCGATTTCATCAAGCGGGTTATCGGCATTGCAGGAGACACTATCGAAATAAAAGACAAGAAAATCTTCATCAACGGTTCCCCCCTTGATGACCCGTACGGGGTGTTCACCGATAACCTTGTCATCCCCCCCTCGGTTCAACCACGGGACAATTTCGGGCCGGTCACGGTCCCCGATGACCACATTTTTGTTATGGGGGATAATCGTGACAGCAGTTATGACAGCAGGTTCTGGGGTTTTGTCAATTGTCGAGATGTTCTCGGCAAGGCCTTTGTTATTTACTGGTCATGGAATGGCGACGAAAACTCGGTGCGATGGAACCGTCTGGCCAAAATTATACGTTAAAACAGCTTGACTTTTTTTTGAGTGCATTGCTATATGATAAAAAAATAAATACAAGAGTGCTGTGGGTGTCAACAATGCTCGACATGATTCCGACATACAGGTGCCGGGGGAGCCTTCTCAGATAACGGGAAGGCTTTTTTTGTAATTATCGAGAGCGCGATGTCTTCCGAAGAGGGTAATGCCATGAAAACAGCTAAAACCGTCATGGATGCTGATGGAATTGAACGGTCACTGACAAGAATTGCCTCTGAAATCCTTGAAGAAAACAAGGGGGTACAGGATCTTGTTATCATCGGAATCCAAAAGGGAGGTGTGTCTCTCGCAAAGAGAATCGCCCAAAAAATCTCCAAAAGCGAAAAAAGCGCGGTTCCTTTCGGAATTCTGGACATAACCCTTTATAGAGATGATATCTTGACATCCAACAAAAAGCCGAAACTCGGGATAACCGATATCTCATTTTCACTTGATAATAAGAAAATTATCCTTGTGGATGATGTCCTTTTTACCGGAAGAACAATCAGGGCGGCCATGGATGCACTCATGGACTTTGGAAGGCCGAAACTTATCCGACTCGCCGTACTGATCGACAGGGGTCACCGCGAATTGCCGATTCGTGCAGATTTTGTCGGCAAGAACCTCCCCTCATCCCTCTGGGAAGAAGTAGCAGTCCATCTCACTGAATCCGACGGCGTTGATGAAGTTATTATTGAAGAGGGGTGACGTACTCTCTGCACATCGATAAAATCAGATTCGGGAATATGACGCAGGAATCCGTACTTTAAAACTCTGAGGCACTGTCATGAAATTATCGAAGAAAGATATTCTCGGCATAAAGGAACTTTCGCAAGATGAGATACATCTCATCCTCGACACGGCGGAATCTTTTCTCGAAGTATCAACGCGAAAGATAAAAAAAGTACCGACACTGAGGGGCAAGACGGTCATTAACTTTTTCGTTGAAGCCAGCACGAGAACGCGCACATCTTTTGAAATCGCTGGGAAACGGCTCAGCGCCGATACGGTGAATATATCCGCATCCACCAGCAGCCTGGTTAAGGGCGAAACATTGACAGATACGGCAAAGACTCTGGAAGCAATGAACCCGGACATTATTGTTATCAGACACAGTGCAGCCGGAGCTCCCCATATGCTTGCACGCCTCGTCAGACAATCCATCATCAATGCCGGCGACGGGGCACATGAGCATCCGACACAGGCCCTTCTTGATATGATGACCATACGGATGGAGAAGGGAACGCTTCGTGGCCTTAATGTCGCCATCATCGGTGATATAGCCCACAGCAGGGTTGCCCGGTCCAATATTCTGGGCCTTACCATGATGGGCGCCAACGTAACCGTTTGCGGTCCGGCAATGATGATACCCCGGGATGTTGTCAAGCTGAGCGTCCGTGTATCCTATCATATGGAACAAGCGGTAAAAGACGCCGATATTATTATGATGTTGAGGATTCAACTTGAACGGCAAAACGATAATTTCTTCCCGTCTGATCGGGAATACGCTCGTTATTACTGTCTGAACAGCAACAACATCCGACTCGCCAAACCTGATGTGCTCGTCATGCACCCGGGACCGATTAACAGGGGAATTGAAATTGCTCCCGACATTGCCGACGGCGCTCAATCGCTCATCCTCAAACAGGTAACGAACGGCGTTGCAGTGAGAATGGCGTTGCTGTATCTTCTGGCAGGAGGAGAAGAATGAAACTGCTGCTTACCGGAGGAAGGGTTATCGATCCTTCGCGGAACATAGATGAAAAACTCGACCTGTTGATCGAAAACGGCTTTATTGCACGCTGTGACAGAAACAGTGTGGCGTCTGCAGACATCTCTCAGGATACGCAGACACTTGATCTGACGGATATGATCATTGTGCCGGGGCTTGTCGACATGCATACCCATCTTCGAGAACCGGGACACGAATATAAGGAAACGATTCTGACGGGCAGCGAAGCCGCCGTCACCGGCGGATTTACATCAATTGCCTGCATGCCGAATACGAAACCGGTCAACGATAACCGATCCGTAACGGAATTTATACTGAAACAGGCTGCGATTGCAGATATGGCACGGGTTTACCCCGTGGCAGCAATCAGCAGAAATTCCGAGGGAACCCTCTTGACCGAATTCGGAGATCTGCATGAAGCCGGTGCTGTTGCATATTCCGACGACGGACTGCCCGTGATGAACAGCAGACTAATGAGAAGTGCTCTGGAATATGCCCATTCCCTGGCAGTTCCCGTTATTTCCCACTGCGAAGATCTCAATCTTTCGAAGGGCGGGCATATGAATGAGGGAATTATATCAACCGAACTCGGCCTCACGGGAATCCCGTCAGTTGCGGAAGATGTCATGGTGGAACGTGACATCGCCCTCGCAGCCTTTACAAACACATCCGTCCATATCGCCCACGTCAGCACAGCCGGCTCTGTCGAGGCCATCCGCCGGGCCAAGGATAAAGGAGTCCGTGTCACCGCTGAAACGGCTCCTCATTATTTCACACTGACCGATGAATTCCTGCGGAGCTTTTCCACCAATGCAAAGATGTACCCACCGCTCAGAAGTCATGAAGATACAGCGGCGATAAAGCAGGGGCTGAGAGACGGCACCATCGATGCCATCGCCAGTGATCATGCACCCCACTCCTCAATCGAAAAAGATGTCGAGTTTATGTTCGCCGCGAGCGGCATCATCGGCATGGAAACGTCTCTGGCAATCTGTTTGAAGCTGGTGGATGAAGGAATTCTTTCTTTGTCGCAACTGATCGAGAAAATGACGACAGCACCGGCAGCCATACTGAACATTGCCGGTGGAACATTGGCTGCCGGATCAGTCGCCGATGTGACCGTCATCGACCCTCGCAGAAAATGGACCATCGATGTGTCCCGGTTCCGCTCAAAGAGCAGAAACTCACCCTACAACGGGTGGCAGGTGAAGGGGAAGACGATACTGACAATCGTTGGCGGCGTAATCAAATATCGCGACATATAACGGACGATCGACAACTGAAGCAGCAATATCGTCATCGATAACATCTATATCTTCAAAATCGGATAGGCTTCACTTTCAGTATACTTCATCGTCCATGTCGCCCCGTGATTCTCCACCGATTACAAGCCTCGGGATTTCGTTTTCACCCATTGAGAACACCAAGAAATCTTTCCGGCCGGATTTCATTTTCTCTACTCCGACGGCGATTCGTATTCGCTGTTCCATTCTTAAAATAGAATTCACCTTGTTGTAACATTGCAAGTATGATAGTTTGTATCGATTTTATAATCCCTTATCTTTTAACAACGCGGTCGGATATATGGCACGGCAACAGAGAGAGGAAATTAAATATCTCGGACAGTTGAAGGAATGGATTGAGCAGAATCGGGAATTCGACATAATCGATCTTTTTTCATCCCTCCATCCCGCCGATATCGCCGAACTCATCGACAACCTCGAGGAAGAGGAGAAATTTCGTCTTTTTTCTCTTCTGGAGGTGGAGAAGGCCTCCGACGTCATTCTGGAATTGAGCGATATATCAAGAGAACAGATTCTCGAAGATATCTCCCAGGAAAAACTGACCGAGATCATCGACGAAATGGATTCGGACGACGCCGCCGACTTCATTGCGGAACTCAGTGATGATCAGGCACAGGCGGTTCTGGAAAGCATCGAACCGGAGGAATCGGAAGACGTCAAAAAACTCCTGGAGTACGATGAAGAAAGCGCCGGCGGCATCATGCAGTCGGAGCTTGTCAAAGTTCCGAAGAACGCGACGATCCGAGATGCCCTGCAGGCTGTTATCGATGCCTCCGATGAGGTTGAACATATCTATAACGTATTTATTGTCGATGATACGATGCATCTTGTAGGATCGGTTCCACTGCAAAGTCTTATTACAACAAGCAGGCTGACCAGCGTCATCAATGCCGTCGACAAATCCATCCCCAGTGTTTACGTCGATGTTGATCAGGAGGAAGTTGCCAGGATGTTTGTGAAGTACGACCTGGTTTCTCTTCCCGTTGTCGACTACGATAATAAGCTTCTCGGTCGAATCACCGTGGACGACATCGTCGACGTCATGCAGGAGGAAACATCGGAAGACATCTACCGCATTGCCGGTCTCGGCGAAGATGACAACATCTTTAACAGCCCGCTTCAATCAGTAAAAAAGAGGCTGCCGTGGCTCTATATCAATCTCTTGACGGCGCTTGTTTCCGCCGTGGTCATCGGTTTCTTCGAAGATACGATCAAGATGATGGTTGTCCTCGCCGCGTTTATGCCTGTTGTCGCAGGTCTCGGCGGCAACGCGGGTAGCCAGACCCTCACGTTAATCGTCAGGGGCCTCGCGCTTGGAGAAATAACCTTTGAGAATTCCAAAAAAGCCCTGTTGCGACAGGTTTCCGTAGGTATTGCCAACGGTGTGGCTATCGGCGTTGTCATCGGGACCATCGCCTACCTCTGGAAGGGACTTCCCGTTCTCGGCCTGGTCCTGGGACTCGCAATGATTATCAACATTTTTGTAGGGACACTGGTGGGAACACTGATACCACTGAGTCTCAAGTGGCTCAGAGCCGATCCGGCTCTTGGATCGCATATCTTTTTGACAGCCTTCACCGATGCATTCGGTTTTCTTTCATTCCTCGGCCTGGCTGCTATTTTCATGAAGATCTTATCGTGATTGACGACGGCATCAGAAAATGATACGCCGAGGTCAGAGCATGGCAATGGTAAAAAGTAGAGGAAGATCTACATACAAAACTATGGGCTTTGTACTTGGAGCCGTTGATTACGGTGATTCCGACCGTATCGTCACTTTCTATACCGATCGCTTCGGCAAGCTGAAGGGCATTGCCAAGGGCGCCCGCCGGAGTGTAAAGCGATTTGCCAATGCCATTGAACTCTTCTCCCTGTCGACCATCATCTTCTCGCGTACCAGGGAAACGGGGTTTGCTTTCATTGACAATTGCGACGTCATGAACCACTATCCCGGAATTCGGCATGATCTTGAAAAACTTCTTTCCGCATCCTATATTGTCGAACTGATTGATCAAATGACGGTCGAGGGGAAAAATAATCACATGCTTTTTCAACATGTCCGGACATTTCTCGATCTCATTGAAACAAACTTATATTCCGATAATCTGATTCGCTTCTTTGAATTGCGACTCTTGAGGCATTCGGGATATGATCCCGTATTGGACCACTGTATCATCTGCAATACACCGATTGACGCAATGGAGAACCCATGCTTCAGCGCCATGGATGCAGGAATTCGATGCACACGATGCCGTAACGGCGGAAATGCTCATATTCCAGTGTCCGTTGGAACACTCAAGGCACTTATTATGAGCAGGCAGATTGATATCGACAAGATCAACCGCCTGTCTCTCTCACGGCAGTCTTTGAAAGAAAGCGAAGAACTCCTCGGCAGTCTCATTGAACACACCATCGGCAAACAGTTAAAATCCCTCAAAATCCTTCGCCAGATTCAAAAAATGGTGGAATAAGAGAAGAACCGGCACGCTCGCATTTATTCCGGCAACTCCCCTCTCCTGCAGTGTATTTTTTGATTTCCGGTCGTAACAGCGGAAAAGTGTCGGAATCCTTTACACTTGTCTCATATTATGCATAATCAACATATAGTGCTGATATATATAAACTTATCACGTTTTACATCACCGAAATTTCCCTGATACGTGCTGAAACTGTCGGATTACTTTACATATTCGCCACAGCAACAGCCATCTATTATAAACCTTTCAAAGACATGAACATGATGATTCAGTACCGGAACAATGTGTAAGATCAATTGGTTATTATCTCGGACCACCATAAATGACCTGAAGAAAGCCGCTCTCGTACATTTTTTGCATGACGATTGTCGATAGTTTGTCGGCAGCTTACCACACTGTCGACCGGGCAAGCATGTTCGATTACTGTTCGAACCGGTCATGACACGCTACAGATAGTGCCGCTGAGATGTCCGGAAGGATGGTTGCTGCAAAAATCGAAATGCACATTACTGAAGAGGTCAACCGCTGATTGTAACGCGACTATGTTTCATTTGGCATTGCTTCTCTATTTATGCTACCTTGGGCGCTGCCCGGAATCGCATCTACAGGGACTAAAAAGAGGCTGCCGTACGGTATCACTCTTATCCTTGATCACGTGAAAGACAGGCCGTTCATTTGACGATTCAGTATTTCGAAAGCTCAACATACGGAGGCCCGGATATCAGCCGGGTTAGTTTTTCAGACAGTCTCGCGGTAAAGATTTTTTGAGCAGCCCTTCTCATATTCCTGCCCTGCACTCGGGTCAGGCGGTGTTGATCATGATGAAAGAAGATCCGACAACGTTCGATGCATCACAACAGGAAGTGAGTGTCTTGAGCAAAGCACTTTCAAAATCAGTTGAGATGTCGTTGCGCAATCGATATATCTGGACAGCATTGCTCGCGGGATTCATTGTCGGAGCAGCAGTTGCTGTAGCAGTTTTCATGCTTGCCGGGTCGCAACAACAGAAAACAGCACATGATGAAATTCTTCTCAAGAGATCCCGGGAAACACTCCAGACCGTAATACAACTTCAGTCTCAGGTCGATCGATTAATCGGTGACAAACGGACGATACCGATGAGCACGGAGAGCGAGCGGACCGCATCGGAAACACAAACGGCGAGTGAAGCATTAGAAAACAATGGTCCGCGTGATTTGAAAGATAAGGATAAAGCCGTGGTTGAAACAGGAAATGACGGTATAGATCTCGGGAGATTCACGGTGTACATCCATTTCAGCGGAAAGATACAGAAACAGACGATGAAAAGGCTTGCCGCATTCCTCAGAACAAAGGGATACACCGTTCCCGAGATGGAGCGTGTCACCAATAGAAGGCGGGATGTCAGGTACTTTCATAAAGAAGACCGTGAGGGAGCTGAATATCTGCTGAGAGATACTCAGGACTTCATGAAAACTACCCCGGGGATTCATGACATCCACTTGGATAGTATTGATCTTTCCAGGGTTTACCCGGAGGCATCCAAGGGAGCTCTTGAACTTTGGATATATTTTTGAAATGACCGGAGCAATGCTTACAAACAGGTGCTATTAGATACTTGTTTACAATCGGCGTAATAAGACGATTTCATGCGACAATGTGATCCTTAACACACCGTTGATAATGCCTATGAGCGATCCGACACATACCGATATTCTGAACGCCGCGTCTCACATTGACGGTTCGATGATTCTCCTCATCATGACTATCATGGTTATCTCGGGATTCCTCGGCGGATCGGTAAATTACTTCACCGGTATACGGTCTGAACGCGAGGAACGGCTCTCACTGCTGAAATATTTCTTTCTCGGTGGAGTGGCGTCACTGACCGTCCCGTTGTTTCTCAATATGGTTTCCAGCGATCTGCTGCTCACCGTGGGAAGAAAACCGCTCAACATTTTCATTCTGTCAGGCTTATGCATTGTCTTCTCGGCGGCGACATGCCGACTTCTCGATACCTTCACGGAAAAACAGCCGGTTGTGAGTCAATCCGTTCCACAAACGCATGAACACACAACCGTCGTTTCATCACAACCGGATAAGACGGAAACGATCAAACCGGCTCGACCGCTTATCACGGCAGGGTTATCGGAAAACGATATTATTGTAATGTCTCTCATGTTGGATAATGGCATGTATGTCGATCGAAGCATCGATGATATATTGAAAAAATCTCCCCTCCCCCGCGACCAGTTCAATGAAACTATTGCCGTCCTGATGGCGAAGGGGCTGATCGGGCAAAAACTTAATGAGGATAACCGGTTGCTCTTTTCTCTGACACCGAAAGGAAAACAATTGCTCGCAAAGGTGCTTAACTGACAATGGTTAACGACTGAATCCCGTTGTCGTCACCAGCCGATTCTCATAAACCCGCATGATAAAAACACTTCAAGAATTAAACAGTTACATTTATCTTGACACGATATTTTCATAATGATAGTTTCGCCGAATCAAATACGTACGGCTCAGAGCCGTTCTCTAACGGAGGAAGCTCCATGACCTTTCAGGAATTGATATTAGCCTTGGATACGTACTGGGTGGACCAGGGATGCATCATACAGCAACCGTACGACATCGAAGTCGGCGCGGGCACCTTCAATCCCGCAACCTTTTTACGTGCTCTCGGTCCGGAACCATGGAATGTGGCCTACGTCGAACCGTCACGCCGGCCCACCGACGGGAGATACGGTGAAAACCCGAACAGGCTTCAGCACTATTATCAGTATCAGGTCATCATGAAACCTTCACCTCTGGAAATTCAGGACCTTTACATACATTCACTCAAGAGCTTCGGCATTGATCCCCTTGACCATGATATCAGATTTGTAGAAGATGACTGGGAATCCCCCACACTGGGAGCGTGGGGTCTCGGATGGGAGATCTGGCTTGATGGTATGGAAATCACCCAGTTTACTTATTTCCAGCAGGTGGGAGGATTCGACCTGCATCCCGTCTGTGTTGAAATCACCTATGGCATTGAGCGAATAGCCATGTATCTCCAGAAAGTGGACAATGTATACGACCTTGAGTGGGGACACGGCATCAAATACGGAGACGTTCACCACAAAGGAGAGGTTGAATTTTCCATATACAACTTCGAAGAAGCGGATATGGACATGCTGAGAAAGCTTTTCGATATGTATGAATCCGAATCGGAAAGAATGGCCGAACGCAGGCTCGTCCTCCCCACCTATGACTACTGCCTGAAATGTTCTCATGTATTTAACATTCTTGATGCCCGCGGGGCGATCAGTGTCACCGAACGAACCAGTTATATTCAGCGAGTCAGAAATCTCGCACGACTCAGCGCCGAAGGATATATGAAACAGCGAGAGGAAATGGGATATCCCCTGATCGGCAGGTGGAGTAACCGATAGCACAGGAAACGCACCACCGTAACAACTACATGGAGGAGATGTCATTCTCATGGGCAAGGAACTATTACTTGAAATCGGAACTGAAGAAATACCGGCTGCCTTTCTTCCTAAGGCTATTGAAGATATGAAAAAAAATATTTCCCGTGAACTGTCGGAAATCCGTATAGCGTGCGGTGAAGTGACCTCCCTGGCCACTCCACGCCGCCTGTGCCTGTGTGTAAAGGATGTAGCAGAGCGTCAGGATGATCAGGTTGTGGAAAAGCTGGGACCGGCAAAGCGTGTCGCCTTTGATGAAAACGGGAATCCGACGAAAGCCGCCCTCGGCTTTGCGAAGGGTCAGGGGCTCGACATTTCAGACGTGGAGACGATGCAGACAGACAAGGGAGAATACCTCTGTGCACGAAAACATATTTCAGGAGAAGACACAAAGGTTCTGTTGTCTGAACTGCTGCCGAAATTTATCCTCTCACTCCCTTTTAAGAAATCAATGCGCTGGATGAATCTTGATCTTCGTTTCGCCCGGCCACTTCACTGGATACTCGCCCTATTCGGAGGCGACGTTATTCCCTTCAAGCTTGAAAACATTTCAAGTGACAACAAGAGTCACGGTCATCGCTTTATGAGTCCCGAAAGGTTTGAAGTCACCGGATTTGATGACTATCTTACGAAAACGCGGGCCCATTATGTCATTGTCAATCCCGATGAGCGGCGGGTGGTTATCCTGGAGGAAGCAAAAAACGCAGCGGAAGAAATAGAAGGAACCATCCTTGAAAACGATGATCTTCTGGAGGAAGTTACGTTTCTTGTGGAATATCCGTCGGTTGTCCGTGGAACTTTTGAAAAGGAATATCTCTCACTTCCCAAGGAAGTGCTGATCACATCAATGATGTCGCACCAGAAATATTTCCCGATTACGAACAAAAAAGGAGATCTTCTCCCCTATTTCATCACGATCAACAACACTGTAGCACGAGACCCCGCCGTCGTTGCCGCGGGAAATGAAAAAGTTATTCGTGCCCGTCTTGCCGATGCCCGATTCTTCTTCGAAGAAGATCAGAAAATCCCCCTCGAGGAAAAGCTTGAAGAACTCAAGGATGTGGTTTTCCACAGCCAGCTCGGCACATCATATGATAAAGTCATGCAATTTCGGGAACTTGCTGAATATATAACGCGGCACATCAAACCTGATTTGAAAGATACGGTTTACCGGGCGGCAACCCTCTGCAAAGCGGATCTGGAAATGCAGATGATTTATGAATTCCCGGAACTTCAGGGTATCATGGGAAGAGAATATGCCCTTATCCAGGGTGAGGCTCCCGTTGTAGCCACTGCAATCCATGAACACTACCTTCCCACTGCAGCCGGCGGGGATCTTCCCAAAACGGATGAAGGGGCGATCATCAGCATTGCCGATAAGATAGATACCATTGTCGGGTTCTTCGGCATTAATGTCATTCCCACTGGGACGGCGGATCCATATGCACTGAGACGACAGGCGCTGGGAATCATCAATATTATCCTGGATAAGCAGTATCCTGTCCGCCTTGATGAACTCATCGAGGAAAGTATCGCCATCCTGGGCAAGAAGCTTAAACGATCTCCCGAAGATATCCGATCTGACGTTTTGGCCTTCTTCAAGGGAAGGTTTGAAAATCAACTTATTTCCCAAGGCCACCCCTACGATGTGGTTGATGCCGTTCTTTCCGTCGATATTGCCGATCTTGTCAAGGCGGTGAAGAAAATCGATGCGATGGAAGCATTCAAGTCACATCCGGATTTTGAACCGCTCGCCATTGCATTCAAGCGGGTAGGAAACATTCTCAAGGATTTTGAAGGCGGGACCGTCGATTCCACCTTATTTGAAACGGATTCGGAAAAGAATCTCTACGATACATTTCTGGAAATAAGGGAAAAAGCCGCCGCGTATCTCGATAACGGCAATGATAGAGATGCCTTGATCGAGATGGCCAGGCTGAGAGAACCGGTGGATGCCTTTTTCGATTCCGTTCTTGTAATGGCAAAGGACGAAAAAGTGAAGTTCAACAGACTGTCCCTGCTGGATAAAATATCAAAACTGTTCCATCGGGTAGCGGATTTTTCAAAGATCGTCACCGAACATTAGCGGCATTTGTTTCGAATGTAATGATTGGTCATAGACAGAGGATCGGTGCCGATGACACGCCGATGTCATTCCGGCCCGAATCTTCCGGCATCTTTATAAGAATGAGCTCCGCCCTGAATTTTCGGCAGATGTTTGCGGTACGGACGAACGGCGGTTTAAACGGATCGGCTTCCCTGCTATTGTTTGTATTTCCCGGATCACTCTCTGTTCGGCACCAGATTCGGATCGGTCAGAATGACCTTCACCTCACTGCCTGCCTTACTGAAGGTATAGGCGACAGCATCTTTCAAATTCTGTTTCAATTCCGGATCTTGTAAAGTTTTTCGGAATTCTGCCGCGGCACTCCCGAAAGTATAATCGATGCACTGCGTTACATTCTTTTCGACTTCCCTGGCGATATCCGGATCCGTCATGACCTGACGTATCGTCTGCGCCGCATTCGAATGGGCATACGTAATCAGCTTCTTCCCCGTATAGTTAACAAAGCCCAGACAGATCAACACCACAATGATGATCATCAAACCCCATGGTGTCGCCCGGGCTACCTCTCTCATAAAAACCGTCGACACAGAATCATTTTTGCCACTCGTCATTTATCATACCTCCTTTTCCGTTATTGTAGCGCCGTGTTTTGCAACTTCGAACACGTCTATATTAACCGTTCCGCTGCATCCGTTATCCATTTTCACGGGGAAGAGTCCTGGTGTACGTCGATGCATGGATCAACTCTCAAAATTCGCGCATTCCATCACTGAAGCCTTTTTCACAGCTGCTCCATGCATGACCGTTTTGAGACGTTCCGCAATAGTGACAAGTTCAGCAAGACAATGAAAACCCTTAATTTATACAGGAATTCTCCCTGCATTCTTGAAAATATATCGAACCCGTTCTTTTCTTGAAGCGGTCAGGGTTTCCAGCGGCGTCATTCTTGATGGTGGTGAAGGATCATGCTGTAAAAGTCCGGCCTTCTGTCCTGAAACAGGTTGTTGTATTCATTCAGTTGCTTGTCCGCCGCACGGTTGAAATCAATATCAACAACACCTACTTCTTCAGTCTCTGATTCGGCCCGATAGAGTACCTCAGCCGCGGGGTCTGTTATCTGACTCTTTCCGGTAAACCGCAATGACTTTTCATTCCTGCTTTCAGTTCCCGTACGATTCGATGTCACGGCGAAGACATGGTTTTCAAGACACCTGGTCTTCATGGCGTCCTGGCAGAAGGGAAGAACGAGATTGGCGCAGTGACAGATGACATGAGCACCCTGCAACGACATAACCCGCATGGATTCCGGGAAGATCCAGTCGAAACAAATCATAACGCCGAATTTATGATCACCTAACGAATAGACGGGGAAGGGAGTGTCACCGGGATCGAACCAGCGTTTTTCTTCAAAGAACAGGTGAATTTTCCGGTAGGTACCGAGATAACCCTGGGGTGACACGATGACTGCGGAATTGAAGAATCGGTCACCGCTTCGCTCGGCCAATCCCGCCACAAGATACACATCGTTGTTTTTTGCCATCCGCAGGAGCGCCCGTGTCGTTACTCCGTCAGGAATTTTTTCAGAAAGCGCCCGAACTTCATCCATCGATGCAAACACGTATCCGGTGTTGAAAAGCTCGGGTAGGACCAGGAGATCGGCATTGGTACCTTCGATCAGTTTTTCAGCCCTTTCAATATTCCTCTCAACCTCGCCGAATAACGGTTCGAATTGCACAAAGCCTACCTTCATGGGAACACCTCGCCATTGATCTGTCAGAGGGCAGTCGTCAGCCTGCCGGAGGTAATGGGAAAATGCCGGCCGCCGGCTACCGTGTACTTTAAATACTCGTATTTTATGTGTTCTGTCAACATGATCTTAATGAATCGTGTACCAAAAAGGCCGCGGTCATGAATGACCGCGGCCTTTTCCGATATTCCTTATAAAAAAAGTTTCACATTACAGCATTTCATAAATGGCTGCAGCACCCATTCCGCCACCGATACACATGGACACGATCCCTCTCTTCGCTTTGCGACGCTTCAGCTCATGGAGCAGTTGTGCTGTCAGCTTGGCTCCCGTACATCCCAAGGGATGTCCAAGGGCAATGGCGCCACCATTAGGATTGACGTCACCGTCCCAGTATCGTTTCTCAATGCCCGCTTCCCTCAGGGAATAAATAAATTGAGAAGCAAACGCCTCATTTATCTCAAAAACATCAATGTCTATCGCTTTGAGACCGGCCATTGCGAGAACTTTGGGAACCGAGTAGGCAGGTCCCACACCCATCTCTTCCGGTTTTACACCGGCCACGGCATAATGGGTCAACTTTGCAATGGGTTTGACTTTCAGCTCTTTCGCTTTATCCTCGGACATGATAAGCGAAAAAGCGGCTCCGTCAGTCATTTGAGAAGCATTAGCTGCGGTTACCGATCCTCCCTGTTTAAAGGGGGATTTGAGTTTGGCCATACCCTCAAGCGTTGCGGGCCATCTGACACCGTCGTCGATGTCAAAAACGACTTCTTCACGAATATTATGGCCGTGTTTGTCTTTTGCATATTTCCACGCCTTAATGGGAACGATCTCGTTTTTGAATTTTCCTGCCTTGATTGCCTCGAAAGCCCGCCGATTACTTTCCAGGCCCACCTTATCCTGATCTTCCCGGGAAATGTTGTAATTGGCAGCGACATTTTCCGCCGTGATACCCATCGACACATAGGTGTTCGGCAAATCTCCCCAGTATGGATGAGGCCTGAAAATAGAACCACCCATGGGTATGTGACTCATCGTCTCACAACCTCCGGCGATAATAACATCAGACCATCCGGCACGGATTTTCGCCGTGGCATCGGCAATGGCCTGGACTCCCGACGAGCAGAAACGGTTGATCGTCATACCGCACACCGTAATGGGCAGGCCGGCGCCAAGGGCTAATACTCTGCCCAGATTCATTCCCTGCTCCCCTTCAGGAAAGGAGCATCCGCAAATCAAATCATCAACATCTTCCGGTTTTACCGAGGCAACCCGCTCCATAAGCCCTTTTACAACCTGAATTCCGATCTCATCGCCTCTGGTTTGGGCAAGCCCTCCTCTTTTATATCGTCCACCGGGACTTCTAACGGCTTCAACGATAACAGCTTCACGCATGATTTTCCTCCTTATCATCAAATGCCACTCCGGTCTTTATTATATGGACCGTACATCAGTGACAGATTGGTTGTCGTTTAGTTACGCAGCGGTTTACCTGTCGTCAGCATGTGCATGATCCGATCTTGCGTCTTTGATTCGCCGGCAAGACTCAGAAAAGCTTCTCTTTCCAGATCAAGAATCACGTCTTCCGTAACATAGGTACCCTCGGCACAATCGCCTCCGGAAATAACACCGGCAAGTTTTGTCGCTACATGAACATCATAGTCTGATACGAAATTACCATGCCTCATGTTATACAAGATCGACTCCGCCATGCCCTTAAAATTATCGCCCATGACCGGAATCATTGCTGGTTTCGGCTTTTTATAAAATTTCGACAGTCCCAGGACAACTTCTTTCGCATCCCAGATCTGCTGATCCCGATTGAGGCTGATGCCATCCGTCTTCCTGATATACCCAAGGTCCATTGCTTCCATTGCGCTGGTGGCAACTTTCGCCATTCCGATATTTTCAAAGACCTTTTGATAGTACGTCTGCATGTTCAGGCCATTTGCAACGGCTCCGTCCGGTATCCCCTCGGTAACACGGACCATTAACTCCTTTGTTCCTCCTCCTGCGGGGATCACACCGACACCGACTTCAACCAGGCCAATGTACGTTTCGCCGCAGGGCTGGCATTTTGCACCATGCATGGCCATTTCACAGCCACCGCCCAGGGCCATACCTGCTGGAGCGGTTACAACCGGTTTTTCGCAGTATTTCATTCTCATGTTCGCATACTGGAAATCATGAACAAGCTTGTCGAGGAGATCCCAGTCACCCCGTTGAATTCCCAACAGCACCTGGAAAATATTCGCACCGACTGAAAAATTTGTTCCGTGATTCGCCACAACCAGTCCGAGGAAATCTTTCTCTGCGATATCACAACTTTCATTAATCATGCTGATAATATCTCCGTCAACGGCATTCATCTTGGTATGAAATTCGAGGCAGGCAACGCCATCGCCGATATCAACCAGAGAAGCACCGAGATTTGATGTGATTACTTTCTGACGTTCCTTGAGAGACGGCAACAGAATGACTTTCGGGTTGTCCTCGAGCTTGGCATAACCCTTTGTCTCAAAATCATAGTAATACTTCCCGTCGTCCTTCTTGAGGTAGAAGGTCTCGCACTTGGCTTTCAGCATGTCGGTAATCTTCTTGGGAACCTTCAGCTTGAGTTGTTTCATTACATCGACGGCTTCTTTGACTCCAATAGCATCCCAGGTTTCAAACGGTCCCAATCGGTGATTGAATCCCCATTTCATTGCATTATCGATACCGACAATGGTATCGCTGATTTCGGGAATACGGTTGGCAGCGTAAATAAAATTCTTGCAGAGATATTCCCGAACCACTTCGGCGGCAACATCGCTGCCGTTGAAAAGTACTTTCAGCTTTTCGCCAAAACCGCCTTCTTTTTTGCCGGAGTCGGAAACAGAACCAAACTTCGGCTTTTCAAAAGGAACGTATTCCATTGTCTTGTAATCGAGAGCAAGTTTTGTTTTCTTGCCTTTTTCGTCCTTCGTGCGCTTGTAAAAGCCCTGTTTTGTTTTGTTACCAAGCCACTTGTGATCAATCATCTTCTGCATAAAATCGTTTGGTTTGAAATACTCTCTCATTTCATCATCAGGAACAGCTTCATAGAGGTTGTTCATGACATGATATCCCGTATCCAGGCCGACGAGATCGAGTGTTCCGAATATTGACGATCCCGGCCTCCCGACGGATTTACCGATAACGGCATCAAGTTCCGGAACGGTAAGCCCCTTATCCACCATGATGTTGATTGCATTGGAAATATCAAACACCCCGATTCGATTTGCTATAAAGTTCGGGACATCCTTACAAATAACAACACCTTTACCAAGGACATCTTCACAGAATTTTGTTATGTAATCAACGACCTCAGATTTTGTTTCTTCACCGGGAATTATTTCGAGCAGTTTCATATACCGCGGTGGATTGAAAAAATGTGTTCCCAGAAATCGTTCTTTCAGGCTTTTGCTGAAGTTTGCCGATATATCCTTGATCGGAATACCCGATGTATTCGTGGTTACAATACAGTCCGGGCGAACGATTTTTTCGACTCTTGCGAAAAGGTCCTGCTTAATTTTAAGGTTTTCGATAACAACCTCTATGACCCAGTCAACCTCAACCAACTTTTTGAGATCATCTTCAAAATTACCAATTGTGATCATCGATGCATTCTTCTTGGAATAAAAACTGGCCGGTTTCGATTTTAATGCGCCATTCAGGCCGTTCGATGCAAACCTGTTTCGCCACTCAGGGCTCTGTTCCGTCAATCCCTTCTTCTTATCCTCATCCGTCAGCTCGAACGGAATAATATCGAGCAGCAGGCACTCGATGCCCGCATTTGTCAGATGAGCCGCTATTGTGGCACCCATGACTCCTGCCCCTAGAACGGCAGCTTTCTTGATTTCATACGCCATATCATTCCTCCTTTAGATGAAACGTTACCACATCCGGTTCACAACCGGTATGATGAGTAACCTTTCTCAATTTAACTTACTGAATACATTATACTAAGAGCTGAAAGAATCCTCCAGAACTTCAAGCGGTATCCGCTCGCCATGGTGAATAGCATTGCAACGCCCTGCAATGACCGGAGCCATCGTCGTCATGAAAAAACGCGCTGAAGCGATTTTCCCCTGATAGAAGGCAACTTCTTTATTTTCCCGTGCAAGCGCCCGTTGCTGTGCCTTTGTCTCGGCCCCGGCTTCCTCATATATCACATCAAGTTTAGCAGAAGCTATATTCGCCGCCTGCAACAGCAACCAGCCAACACAGAGATCACCTAAAATCATGAGATATGGTCGAGCGTTCATAACCGGCAGAATGAAGCCGGCGCTCTTTCCCCACTTTGCAAATTGCTGTGTGAGACCATTCACCGCATTGAATGCTTCCTCCAGATTCTGGGCATAGCTTTTGAGATCTTCATTTTCCTTAGCTTTCCTTATTGCGGTACCGATTTCGCTGAAGAGATTCATGACATTCTGCCCTCTGTTCATCGCAAGCTTCCTGCCTACGAGGTCGAGCGACTGAATGGCGTTCGTCCCCTCGTAGAGGCAGGCGATCTTGCAGTCTCTCATATACTGTTCTACCGGATATTCCTGGCAGTACCCATAACCACCATGCACATCGATTGCAAACGAGCATATTTCCATAGCCTTATCCGACGAAAATGCTTTACAGATTGGGATAAGAGTGTCGACGAAACCCTGGTAATTCTTTCGCGTTGCTTCGTCTTCACCGGCATGGGTCATATCAATGCAGAACCCGGTAAAGAAATTGAGTGCTCGTATGCCTTCAACATAGGCCTTCATCCAGAGGAGCGTCCGCCGGATATCGGGGTGTTCGATGATGGAAACCGGCTTCGCCGAGGGATTTTTCATCTCCCATACCGGTGCACTCTGAATTCTTTCTTTTGCGTATTGGAGCGCCCGTTCATACGCCGCGGTTGCATGCCCGAGGGCTTGCATGCCGACCTCAAGCCGTGCCTCATTCATCATCTGGAACATGATTCTCATGCCTTCGCGCTCCCTGCCGAGAAGCTCGCCGATGCACTTTCCTTCATCACCGAAATTGAGCGTGCAGGTTGCAGAACCTTTAATGCCCATCTTGTGTTCGATATTGCCGGTATTCACATCGTTGAACTCGCCGAGCGTTCCGTCATCATTGATTCTGTATTTAGGAACGATAAAAATAGATATTCCGCCGGTCCCCGGGGGATCGCCTTCAATCCTTGCGAGAACCGGGTGAATAATATTGTCTGCAAGATCATGATCCCCGCAGGAAATAAAACATTTTGTTCCGGTAATGCTGAATGTACCGTCTGGCAATCGTTTTGCCGTCGTTCTCAATGCACCGACATCGGTACCCGCCCCCGGCTCGGTAAGACACATGGTCCCTGTCCATTCACCGGTAAACATCCTGAACATATACTTGTTCTTCTGCTCTTCCGTGCCGTGCTCTTCAATCAGTCCCGCCGCTCCTGCCGTTAAACCCGGATACATCATGAATGCAAAGTTGGCTGCATCGAAATATTCCGCACAGGCTGAATAGGCCACGATTGGCATGTTCTGCCCTCCCACCTCGACATCTTTGTGCGCACAGAGCCAGCCGGCTTCACAAAATTTCTTGAATACGTCGTGATAACACGCGGGGACCCTAACTTTACCGTCCTCAAAGATACATCCTGCACGGTCTCCTACATCGTATGTCGGCAGGATGAGATCAACGGCCATCTTTTCAGCCTCAGTAAGCATCATGTCCAAGACTTCTTCATTATAATCAGCATACTTCTCTGAGGAGAACAGCTTTTGTATCTCAAGCTGCTCATACAGAACAAATTTCTGATCTCTCGTATTTACCAACAAATTACCCATACAAGCCTCCTCTCTTTATCTGACGGAATGATCCGATAGCAGCGGGAAACCCTTCAGTCCCTCGATAAAAACTTTCAGACCTTCCTTCACATTAGAATATATTCGCTTCTCCCTCGTAGCTTCCTTACCGGTAAAGAGGTGAAGAGATATAACGCCATTCAGCAATCCCCAAACGGCATTCCTGCTTTTTCTGATACTTTCTCGGCACGTAAACTCTCCCGTACTGAGACCGTACTGAAATATTCTGTCTATTATTTCAACTGTTTGAGTTGTCGCCTGAATCATGCGCTGCCGCATTTCATCAGAAAACCTGAGATCATCGGTATGAAGCATGAAAGTCATCAATATTCTAAACAATTCCCTTTCGTTCAGAAAGAAATCAGAATAGATATAAGCATAATTAAAGAGCATTTCGGAAGCACTTGCCCTCGTTTCGACAATGTTGCTTATCCGTTCCTGGAATTTTTCCACCTCGTTGAGCAGCACCTGGGCATATAGCTCTTCCTTGTTGTTAAAATAAAGATAAACCGTCCCCTTACTCAACCGGGCCTGCTTGGCAATGCTTTCGACAGTGACAGATCGAAAGCCCTTTTTATAGAAAAGCTGCTGTGCAGCCCGGAGAATTACTTTCCGTCTTTGCTCTTTTTCCTTTTTTCGTCTTGCTATCGGCGCCATTGGATACCCTTAATGGAAGGTTGACCCTGGCTTGCATCATTGCAACGGGACGGGCAAGTCATAATCCAGCAACCTTAATGACTGGGGTTCATTTAATGAATCGTGGTCAAATTATGACCACCGGTCATTCACTTAATAAGGAACTTTCCATTGCCTGTCAAGAGAAATATTCAAATAATGTTCATTACTAGAGTTTAGAGTCTCCACGTAAAAAATGGTTAAAATTTATAAAAAATACTTGACTTTGCC
>DSDU01000014.1 GCA_011056835.1 Deltaproteobacteria bacterium | reverse complement strand
GTCCATCCACGTGCACGGTTTTTGGCCCCCGGTGTTCATTTTCCGGGCACCAATTGACCCGTAATATACACGTAACTAATTACTATATCAATGTGTTTTACTTTTTCAGGAGGCTCTAATTACATAATCTGATAATATCATGCCCGGTAAAAGATCACTCTCTGGGATACCACATCGGCTGCAATCCGCAGGTTATCACTTTCCGTGTCATACACCTTTACAATGTCTCGATAGGTGCGGGCATCAGGAATAATCGACTCCAGGTGATTGGGCAGAGCCTTCAGGTATTCTTCATCATAGATGACGTTATCGTCTCCCGGAAATAAGGCGACATAGAATATTTTCGTTTCTACCAGGTCCTGGAAGAAATGTGTTCCGTACGAGAGTTCCGGGATCAGATTCGCATCCATATAGGCAACCTCTCCCAAAACAGTCATATTGTTTATTTCAGAAAAACCGACAGGGATCCCCAGGGAAGGTGTCGACGATCCCCATCTGCCGGGTCCCAGGAGCATGGTGGGCAATTCATCTCGGTTAACGATTTTCCTGTTTATTTTTCCTATCAGCCGGGCCACATTATATTTCCCTGTCAGTGCGAGTTGATTGTACCCCCTGGGATCGATGTAAATGATTCTTCGAATCGTCTGAAAGATCGATCCTCCCATAAACCTGCCTTCAGACCGGAAAATAATCGTATCTTCTTGAACATTATCGGGAAATTCAACCCTCGTTTCGACCCCCATGGTTTGCAGCGGTCGGCACTGGACCAGGTTGATCTGAAAAGCGCCGTTCTTTCGGAAGTTCACGGTGAATTCTATGTCAATGGGATACTGATAGATTGTCTCCAGCTTGCGCAGCATGTTCCGCATGATTTTTGTGAAGGACGATTTTGAGAGAAGTTCATCAAAGGTGATAATCCATGCATCCTGATTAATGATGCCCAGTTCCTTCAGTTTCCTGTTCGTTTCGTGATCCCTGGCGGCAATTTTCTCCATATCGATATCAAGCTTCTCGCCCATGAGTTTCAGCAGAGGAATCGTCTGCAATTCGTTCTCTTTCAGATTCAGGACGTCCACGTCACGCTGTGAAAATTTCCGTGTGTCTTCCATCCCGCCGTGAGGTTTCATCAGCGGCGCGTCAAGGGCGACGATCCTCGGATAGTCCCCTTCGGTACGGTTTACCGCCCGGGTCCCAAGACCAAAAACAAGCCTGAGCATTCCCGCCTTCGGATCCATATCCGGTTTCCACACGAACGTATTATAAGAGATGCCGACACCGCCGATATCGGGGAACGCGTAATGTTTTCGATATGACCCTGAGACACGTTGTACGAGAAGCGCCATCTGTTCATCTTCTTTTTCCAGACCACGCTGCAAACGGTACATGAGGGCGTCTTCGTTCATAGTGCTGGCGTAAATCCGCCGGACGGCGTTTTCAAATTGGGCATACCGCTCTTCGGGGGTTCCCTGATTGACGCAGAAAATACTCTCATACTTGCCGGCAAACGCATTGCCGAAGGCATCTTCGAGAAGGCTGCTCGATCGCACAATAAAGGGGGATGACCCGAAATACTCTACTATCTCAAAAAACTGCTCTTTTATTTCTGATGGGAAAAAACCGTTCTTCATTTTTTCTTTCAAGATCGTTCCGGTCTGAAAGTAACCTTCAGTCGTCTTCTGCTCCATTCGCAATTTCCACCATCCGTTGTGAACGATGTACGTGTAGAAAACGTCTGAACCGATATAAAATGAATCATGCGGCTCCATCACCTCGTCCCAATCGCATAATCGGTCTTCCACCAGAATCTTTCTGGCAAGCAGCATACCGGCAGCCTTGCCGCCGATGAAACCGGTACCGATCAATCGTTCCCGTATCCGCAGTAAGTCTTCGAGGCTGAAGTTTTCCTTTACAAGAATCGACAACCGTGGCTCCCGGGTGATCATTATACGACAGATGCGATCAATCATATCTTCTTTGGCCGCCGACTCCCACGGCTTGTCCAACAGTTCCTGGGCACCCATAAACAGGCGATCCCAGTAATCAAGCTTGCGTCGTGCCCGTTCCACGGTCTGACGGGAAACCTCGAGAAAAAGTTTTGCCGCATCGATACTGTTCGCTATAGGGATAAACTGCTCGCCTTCCTGAAGATGGGGCAGAAACATCGTCGGCGAATATCGCTGCCATACCTTTAAGGGGTGAATGTAGAACAGTCCCTTTGCCTTATATATATCAACCAGTACCTGGGTGGTTTCACGTATGCGGGCAACCGTCTGGTATGAATGGCTGTCTCTGATGATGGCGAAGTAGGCGATCGTGTCCAGTTCGAAAAGATACGGACAGGTGATCACGAAGAAATTTCCCACCATTAAATCGGTGGACCATGCCGACAGCAAATCGGACAGACAGTCGAATACATAAAAGGCGCCCTTTCCCTCGCTGGTTACGATGGTATGGACATCGGTTGAAAATGATTCGAATCCGCCTGCCGCATCAAGATTGTAAATCCTGACATTGGGGTGCTGCTTCACCAGCGGCTTATGCTGGGCGAATCGCATATAGACGACGCGACGGTTGTCTTTTAATGCCCTGCTGACGTAACTCTGGACAAAAAAGGCATATTCCTCGATATCGTCCACACGCCATACGACGTTATCGCCTATCCTGAGATTATCAATGATCTCATCCAGGCCTTTTAATCCTGTACTGACTCTATCCGGCGATTTCATGAAACTTCGGCCTCCCTGTCATAACGTATATAACTCCTGCAGTGATCGTATATCAGAGCATCCGTTTTTAAGCGCTCCTATGGCATTGATCATTGCAACGGCCGCAGGCACGGTTGTCACCAAGGGAATCCCGTGAGCTACCGCGATGCTCCTGATTGTCACCTCATCGCGCCTCGGTATGGGGCCGCTCGGCGTATTTATGAGAAGATTGACCGCCCCGTTTTTAATATAATCGATAATGTTGGGACGTCCTTCGGCGAGCCTGGGCAGACAGCTGACTTTTACGTTGTGATTAATCAATGTACGGGCGGTTCCCGGTGTGGAAAATATCTCAAAGCCCATTTCATCCAATTTCTTAGCCGGCGCGATGATGTCTTCTTTGTCGGTATCCTTGACACTGATGAAGACCCGTCCCGATTCGGGGACATGCTGCCCCGCCGCAATCTGACTTTTGGCAAAGGCCAGTCCCATATTCCGATCAACGCCCATGACCTCTCCGGTCGACTTCATCTCGGGACCAAGAATAGTGTCGACACCGGGAAACCGGGCAAACGGAAGAACCGATTCTTTAACTGCGTAGTATGGAGGCATCGGATCTTCCGTTATACCTTGTTCCTTAAGAGATATGCCCGCCATAACCTTCGTGGCTATCTTTGCCAGGGGGACGCCCGTTGCTTTCGATACGAACGGCACGGTCCGGGAACCTCTGGGATTGACTTCAAGGATATATATTTTATCGTCTTTGACGGCATACTGAATATTGAGGAGGCCCTTTACCTCAAGCTGTATGGCTATGTCCCGTGTTTTTGCCTTTATGAGATCGACCAGACGGGCGGGCAACGAATAGGTCGGCAGTACCATGGCGCTGTCTCCCGAGTGAATTCCCGCATGTTCGATATGTTCCATGACGCCCCCGATGATGACGTCAATTCCGTCTGAAACGGCATCAACATCCACTTCTATGGCATCCTCAAGAAATTCATCGATCAATATGGGATGATCGGCTGCTGCAAGGAATGCCTCCCTCAGAAATTTCATGAGTTCGGAATCGCTCCATACAACGGCCATGGCCCTGCCGCCCAGGACATACGACGGCCTAATCAGCACGGGATATCCGATCCGTGCAACCGCCGCTTCCGCTTCTTCGAGGGAAAGAGCGGTATCGCTTTGAGGTTGAAGGATTCCTATTGCATCCGCCAGTTCCTTGAACAATTTACGGTCTTCCGCCCGGTCGATGGCTTCCGGTGATGTGCCAAGAATCCTCACCCCGTTTCTTGCCAGCGGCAATGCAAGATTCAGCGGTGTCTGGCCGCCTAACTGAACGATAACCCCTTCCGGTTTTTCCACTTCGACAATGTTAAGGACGTCTTCCAGAGTCAACGGTTCAAAATAGAGTTTATCAGAAATATCATAATCCGTGGAAACCGTTTCAGGGTTCGAATTGACCATGATCGTCTCATAGCCCAGCTCCCGAAGGGTCAGGGATGCATGGACACAGCAGTAATCGAACTCGATACCCTGTCCGATCCGATTGGGGCCGCCGCCGATAATCATGATCTTCCGGGCGGTACCGGTTCTGCTCTCATCTTCGTTCTCGTATGTGGAATAAAAGTACGGCGTGTACGCCTCGAACTCTCCGGCACATGTATCGACAAGTTTATAGACCGGGGTAATCGCCTTCTTCTTCCGCAATGAGCGGACGTCTGCTTCACTCATGCCGATAATGCCGCCGATCTGAGCATCGGAAAATCCGAAACGCTTCGCCGACAATAGAAGGTCCGACGGAATTGCCGTGAGTCCTCCGTACGATTGGAGTTTGTTTTCCAGATCAACAATATCCCTGATGTTTCTGAGAAACCACGGATCGATTCCGGTCAGTTCGGCTATTCTCTCAGGGGACATCCCCTGTCTCAGGGCGGCCTTGATATAGAACAGTCTTTCCGGCGTCGGGCGTACCAGCATCGTCTCAATCTGCCCGGGATCGATTTTCCCGTCCTTAATCTCAAGACCGCTTATTCCGATTTCGAGACCCCGCAGGCCCTTCTGAAGCGCTTCTTTGAATGTCCGTCCGATGGCCATGGTCTCACCGACCGATTTCATCGATATGGTCAACGTATCATCAGCACCGGGAAATTTTTCGAAGGCAAAGCGCGGTATTTTCACGACACAGTAATCAATGGTCGGCTCAAACGATGCCGGTGTTTTCTTTGTTATATCGTTTGGTATTTCATCGAGGGTATATCCGATGGCCAGTTTTGCCGCAATCCTGGCAATGGGGAATCCCGTTGCCTTCGAAGCCAGTGCCGACGATCGCGAAACCCGGGGATTCATTTCGATAACGACGATTCTTCCCGTCTCAGGATGAACGGCGAACTGGATATTCGAACCGCCGGTCTCCACGCCGATCTTCCTGATGACGGCAATGGAACCGTTCCTGAGATTCTGATACTCTCTGTCGGAAAGGGTCTGTGCCGGCGCCACGGTGATTGAATCGCCGGTATGGACTCCCATTGCATCGAAGTTTTCTATGGAACAGATGATAACAACGTTGTCGTTCCTGTCACGCATGACTTCCAGTTCGTACTCTTTCCATCCCAGCACCGATTCTTCGATGAGAATTTCACTGATCATGCTCTGTTCCAGACCACGCGCCGCGAGACGTTCAAATTCCTCCACGTTGTAAACCAGCGCTCCGCCGGTGCCGCCCAGCGTATAGCTGGGACGAATCACTGCGGGGAACCCGATATCGTTGACAACAGCGCGTGCTTCATCCATGGTGCGGGCGATGCCGCTTCTGGGGACATCCAGCCCGATTTCCGCCATGGCCTTTTTGAATTGATCTCTGTCCTCAGCCCGCTTGATCGCCGCGAGATCGGCGCCTATCATTTCGACCCCGAAGCTATCAAAGACCCCCCGCTCCGCAACTTCAACGGCGGTATTCAGTGCAGTCTGACCTCCGATGGTCGCCAGGACTGCATCAGGGCGCTCCCGCCGCACGATTTTTTCAACAACATCCGCCGTAATGGGTTCTATGTACGTGTGATCCGACATCTCGGGGTCCGTCATGATTGTTGCCGGATTGGAGTTGAGAAGTACGATCTCATATCCCTCCTCCCGAAGCGCTTTGCAGGCCTGGGTGCCGGAATAATCAAATTCGCAGGCCTGGCCGATAACAATGGGTCCTGACCCTATGATGAGAATCTTTTTTAAATCTGTTCGCTTGGGCATATATATCCAGTTCTTTAAACTGCGGTTGTTTGACTTTTTTGAGTGATAAACCGCTACGCCTGATTGACGAATATCCCCGTCATTCCCACTCTATCGTGCTCGGCGGCTTTGAACTGATGTCATAAACGACTCGATTAACGCCTTTAACTTCGTTAATGATCCGCGACGACATTCGGCTCAACAGGTCGTAGGGCAGCTTCATCCAGTCCGCCGTCATACCATCCAGGCTGGTTACAATCCTCAATGCCACCACATTGGCATAGGTCCGTTCGTCACCCATAACGCCGACACTTTTCACGGGCAGCAGCACGGCAAATGACTGCCACACATCTTCAAAATGATCGTATGTTGCTATTTCTTCCTTGACGATCCGATCGGCCCGACGGAGAACGTCAAGATCGGCCTCCGTTACTTCTCCGATAATTCTCACAGCCAGACCCGGACCGGGAAACGGTTTCCGATTGAGCAGAATGTCGGGCAGTCCCAATTCTCTTCCAAGCGCCCGCACCTCATCTTTGAAAAGTTCCTTCAGCGGTTCAATCAATTCAAAACCGAGTTCCTCCGGCAGGCCTCCCACGTTGTGGTGACTTTTGATCATTGCCGAAGGTCCGCCGTGGGCCGATCGGCTCTCGATGACGTCCGGATAGAGGGTTCCTTGAGCGAGAAATTCGGCGTTATTCATATCCGCCGTTTCAGCCTGAAAAACCCGAATGAAGGTTTCGCCGATTTTTTTCTTTTTTCTTCCGGATCCGTGACACCCTTCAGGGCATCGAGAAATTCCTGCCGCGCATCGACAATCCGGACGTTCAAAGGATATGCGTCTTTGAAAATAGTCCGAATCTCATCCACTTCACGTGTCCGCAACAGGCCATTGTCGACAAAGACCGCTTTCATTCGGCGGCCGATCGCCCGATCGATAAGGGCTGCTACGACGGCGGAATCAACACCGCCGGAAAGTGCGCAGATGACGGTGGAGTCGCCGACCCGGTTTCGAATTTTATCCACGGATTCTTCAATGAACGCGCTCATATTCCAGCCGCCATGACATCCGGCGACGCGGTAGAGAAAGTTCCTGAGCATGTCGATTCCCTGCGGCGTGTGAACAACTTCAGGATGAAACTGAACTCCGTAAATCTTTTTTTCATCATTTCCCATGGCGGCAAAGGAACAGGTCGGTGTTCTCGACAGGACGTGAAACCCTGTCGGAACATCCGTTACATGGTCGCCATGACTCATCCAGACATCATGAGATGTCGTTAAATCATAAAATATCGATGAGGATTCAAGGACATCCATCCTGGCAGGTCCGTATTCGCCGCTTCTTCCCTTTTCGACACGCCCCCCCATGATCAGGGTGGTGAGCTGCATGCCGTAACATATGCCGAATATAGGTATGTTGAGATCGAGGATACGATCGTCAATCCCGGGGTGATTTTCATCAAGAACCGAGGCGGGTCCCCCCGAAAATATAAGGGCCGCCGGATTGAGTGATTTCAGATTGTCCGCCGAAATCGCATGATGCACTATTTCCGAGTAAACACCGAGTTCACGGACTCTCCGGGCTATAAGCTGGGCATACTGTGATCCGAAATCAAAAACCGCAACCGCTTCTTTCATGTAATCATCCTTTGTTTTTGTATTGTTTCATCAACTGTACAAAGCGACCGAACAGGTATCTCCCGTCATGGGGTCCGGGTCCCGCTTCGGGATGAAACTGGACGGAGAACAGCGGCAGCGTCGTATGCTCTATTCCTTCCAATGTCCCGTCATTGAGGTTCATATGGGTTACCTGAATGGCTTCGTGTTCGAGTGAATCACTGTTGACACAAAAGCCGTGATTCTGCACGGTAATATCGATTTTACCGGTGGTCATATTTTTCACCGGGTGATTGCCACCATGGTGACCGAATTTCAGTTTATACGTTTCGCCGCCAAGAGCAAGACCGATAAGTTGATGACCGAGACAGATGCCGAAAATCGGTATTGTTCTCAGAGCGATCAATGCACGGATCGTATCGACGGCATAGGTTACCGCAGCGGGGTCCCCGGGACCGTTTGAAAGCAACACGCCGTCGGGCTTCAATCTCAGTATTTCATCACTGGATGTGGCTGCCGGGACAACCGTAACGGAACACCTCGAATGGCACAGTTGTTCTATAATACCGGTTTTTACACCGTAATCCAGAACGACAACCTTCTGACCCCCCGTTGAATTCACCGTGTATGGTCTCTCGCAGGTCACCTCCCGGACTAGATCCCGTCCGACAAGATCCGGAGACGAACGGACTTTTTCAATGAGCGAGTCGGGATCATGATCTTCCGTCGATATGGCTGCTCTCATGGCACCTGATTCCCTGATGTGCCGTGTCAATGCCCTCGTATCCACACCCTCAATTCCGACGACGTTATATTCCTTAAGAAATGTTTCAATGTCTTTTGTCGATCTCCAGTTGCTTGGTTGACGGCACACTTCCCTGACCACGAATCCTTCCAGCCACAGCGCCCGTGATTCCATGTCATTTTCATTCGTTCCGTAGTTGCCGATCAAGGGATAGGTCATTGTTACGATCTGTCCTTGATATGACGGATCGGAAAGGACTTCCTGATATCCTGTCAGGCCGGTATTAAAAACGATTTCACCGAATCGCTCTCCCTGTGCGCCAAAGGGGATTCCGTTGAAGATTCTACCGTCTTCTAATGCAAGTATCGCTTTACTTTTCATTGCGTTTCTTCGGCTTTTTCTCCCTTTTCATAATACTTTCCTGCCCTCTACCCATTTTCCTCCCGTCGAATCCAGCAGTCCAAGTTCCGAAAGTTGCCTGTAGGAAACATGAGACGGTGCATCCGTTAAGGGACAGTATGCATTTCGATTCTTTGGGAAGGGGATTACCTCCCGTATCGATGCCGTGCCGAGAACCATGGAAATCATGCGGTCCATCCCGAGGGCCATACCGCCATGCGGCGGTGCTGCATACCCTAGTGCGTTCAAGAAAAAGCCGAATTTTTCTTCAACATCAGCATCCGACAGTCCAAGAGCCTGAAAGATTTTTACCTGTAGATGGCGATCGTTGATACGGATACTTCCGCCCCCCACCTCTTCACCGTTGATGACCAGATCATAGGCGCGTGATCGCAACCTAAGGAGTTCATCGATGTTCGCCGGATCAAAATCGGTCCGGCGTGGAGCTGTAAAAGGATGATGGTTCGACGCGAGTCCGCTCCGGGTCTGTTCAAAGAGAGGGAATTCCGTGACCCATACCGGCGCAAAGTCATTTCGAGGAATAAGGTTAAGCCGGTTTGCCAGATGCAGTCGCAGGAGCCCCAGAACTTCATTGACAATCCGCGGCGACTGATCGGCGATCATGATAATCACGTCGTTATTCTCAGCCTGAAAACGTTCCCTGAGTCCGTAGCGCTCATTTTCACTGAAAAACTGCACGATATTCGATTCCAGTTTTCCGTCAACGACTCGCATCCATGTCATGCCACGGGCGCCGAATGACGGAACAATTTCTTTGGCGTAGTCATTCTGAAGAACGTTTTTACTCAGGTCCCCCGACCGTCCCTTTACGTTTATTCCCTTGATACACCCGCCTTTTTCGATGATATTCCTGAAGATACCGTAGTTTGTATGTTCGAATATGCCGGTGGCATCGACGAACCTCAGTCCGAAACGAATGTCGGGACGATCCGTCCCCGCGGTATCCATCGCATCCTCCCAGGTCATGCGGGGAAACGGTGTCTTGCATTGGATGCCGCTGACGGCAAAAATCTCGACTACGAGATTCTCCATGAGTTCGTAAATAAATTCCTCATCAATAAATGAAGCCTCGATATCAAGCTGTGTGAACTCCGGCTGTCTATTGGGACGGAGGTCTTCATCACGAAAACATCGGGCAATCTGAAAGTATTTTTCCATGCCGCCGATCATGAGGAGTTGCTTAAAAAGCTGAGGCGATTGCGGCAGCGCATAAAATCGGCGATGATGAATCCGGCTTGGAACCAGGTAGTCCCGGGCACCTTCGGGCGTGCTTTTCGTGAGAAGAGGAGTTTCAATCTCAATGAACCCCCTCCGGTGGAGGCAGGCCCGGACGCACTGCATGATTGCGTCCCGTTTCCGGAGGTTCTCCTGCATCGTCGGACGCCTAAGATCAAGATATCGATACTTCAGCCGTAAATCTTCACTTACCGGTCCACCACCGGCCGCTGTCCCGCCTCTAATCATGGCCTTTTCCGATATGGAAAACGGCAGGGTTGCACACCGGCTGAAAATCGTGAGGTCTGATGCAATCACTTCAATCCTGCCTGTTTCAATATTCGGATTTTCCGTCGTGTCGGCACGACTCACCACATGACCATCAACAAGGATGCAGTATTCATTTCTCAGAGACTCGGCCCGTCGATAGATATCCAATTGTAATTCTTCGGGATTGAACACCACCTGAACAATTCCACTCATGTCCCGCAGATGGATAAACAATACGTCCCCATGATTTCTCAGCGCATCAACCCATCCCATGAGTCGTATCGCCCGACCGGAATCGGATAAACGAATATGTCCGCACCATGACCGATCATTAAATCTCATAACCTGCTACTCCATGTGAAAACTGTTCTTTTCTGAAGTTAACGGGGATCAACGTCGGATAATTTCCGGTAAAGCATGCCGTGCAGTGGAGCGATCCGTCCGGCACCGCATCAAGCATCCCATCAACGGAAAGATATGCCAGTGAGTCCGCCTCAATATAGCGTTCAATCTCATGGACCGCATGCGACGAAGCTATCAGCTCTCCACGCGTTGATATATCGATCCCGTAAAAACAGGGCGACGTAACCGGCGGAGAGCTGACCCGGACATGGACACGGGCGGCGCCGGCGTTTCTGATAAGCCGAACCAGTTGTTTCAGGGTTGTTCCCCGAACGATCGAATCTTCGACGACTACGACGCGTTTGCCTTTCAGGACACCCGCCACCGGATTAAATTTAACTTTCACGTCCCGGTCACGCTCCTTCTGATGCGGAGCGATAAAGCTTCGTCCCACATAGTGATTGCGGATAAGGCCGATTTCAAAGCGGAGCCCTGATTCCTGAGCATACCCGAGGGCGGCCGTATTCGCTGAGTCGGGAATGGCTATGACAATGTCGGCATCACAGGGAGATTCTCTCGCCAGTCTTTTGCCGAGCCGCCTCCGGGTTTTATCGACTGTTTCATGAAATATTATGCTGTCCGGCCTCGAAAAATAGATATATTCGAACACGCACAGCGCCTTTCGCCGCGCTTCCGGCAAATATCGCGATGTTATCCCGTTCCCGTCAATGATGACGACTTCTCCCGGCTCAATGTCCCGTACATATTCCGCACCGATTATGTCGAGTGCGCATGACTCGGATGCAACGATCACCGCATCTCCCGATTTCCCGAGACAGAGCGGCCTGAAACCATAAGGATCACGAGCGGCTATCAATTTCGACGGCGTGAGAAACACAAAGCAGTACGCTCCATCAAGGGACATCAATGATTCGATGATCATTTCTTCGATGGATTTTCCATCCGAGACGGCAATCAGGTGAAGCACAATTTCACTGTCCGAAGTCGTCTGGAATATAGAGCCCTTCTCTTCCATAATTTTCCGGAGTTCCCGCGCATTAACGAGATTGCCGTTATGGGCCGCGGCGATCTGTCCTGCTTTGCATTGAATCAGAATCGGCTGGGCATTGATAAGTCCCGACGAACCGGTTGTGGAATAGCGGTTGTGACCGATGGCTGCATATCCGGACAGACGGGGCATGACGTCGGGATCTGAAAAAACCGACCATACGAGTCCCATGCCTTTGTGCCCCGTTATTTCATGACCGTTCGATGCGGCAATCCCGGAACTTTCCTGACCTCGATGCTGAAGTGCGTAAAGGCCGAGATAGGTCTTTTCAGCGGCTTTGATATCACCGTAAATCCCGAACACACCGCAAAATTCCCGGGGGTACGCACCGACACCATCCGGTCTGGATACGTTGCTCGACACGCAAAAACTCCTTTACGAAAATTTCAGATTCATTTTCTTGATTCTCAACAATGCTTCTTCCAGACGCGCTTCCGGAGTCGTCAGGCTCATTCTGACATACCCTTCGCCATTGCTCCCGAATCCAACTCCCGGGGCGGCAACGATACCGGCTCCTTTCAGAAGCAACATGGTGAATTCCATTGAGTCGGCATTTCCCGGCACCGGTGCCCACACGTAAAACGTGGAGGATGGCAAGGGTACGTTCCATCCCAGTGATTTCAATCCGCCGACAAAGAGATTTCGTCGCGTTTCAAAAACGTCTCGAATTCTTTTTGTATCGTCCTCACAGCATTTAAGAGCGGTTATTGCGGCGTGTTGAACAGGAAGGAAAATTCCGGAATCAAGATTTGTCTTCACCCTTGCGAGCGCCCCGATGATATCGGCATTTCCAACGATAAAACCGATACGCCATCCGGGCATACAGAATGTTTTCGACAGGGAATGAAACTCGACCCCCACCTCACGCGCTTCGGTAATCTCAAGCATGCTTCCCGTCCTGGCGCCGTCAAACACGATTTCCGAATAGGCGGCGTCATGACACACGATAACACCATGTTCCCGGGCGAAGGCAACGACCGCTTTAAAGTCATCCGCTGTCGCCATGGCTGTTGTCGGATTCGACGGATAATTCAGCCACATCATCTTTGTTCTGGGTGTCACAATTGCTTCGAGTTCCCCTATATCCGGCAGGAAGCCGTTTTCTCTGCTCAATCGAAAATACTTCGGGACGGCCCCCGCCAGAATGGTTCCCGCCGTATAGACGGGATATCCCGGATCGGGGATCAACACTTCATCTCCGGGATCAATATGTGAAAAAAATATATGCCCGATACCCTCTTTAGATCCGATAAGCGGCAGAACTTCGGAATGCGGATTCAACTTTACGTTAAATCTCTTCCTGAACCATTCGGTAAAAACAGTCCTCAGTTCCGGCAGGCCTTCATACGAAGAATAGTGATGCGATCCATTTCCCCTGACATTTTGAATGAGCGCATCGACAACCGCTTTCGGTGGGCTGACATCGGGATCACCTACGCCAAGATCAATGAGATCAATACCTTCCCTGAAGGCATCCTGTTTTATTTTGTCAATCCGCGCAAAAAGATAAGGCGGAAGTTCATGAATACGTTTCGCTGGAGCAATCATCAGTACGCCCGTGCCTCCTGTCTCATAATACCCCGGAATAAATCGATTTCACTTCACCGCTGAGCCATATGTCTTTTACCAGAGAGCCGTTCTTTCGGAAATCAACCGTGAGAATGCCTCCCGGCATCTGAACGGCAATTGGGGGGGTGCCCACGTGCGTCCTGAGGTGGCTGATAATCGCTGCCGCCACTGCTCCCGTACCGCAAGCCTTCGTTTCCGATTCAACACCCCGCTCATAGGTACGAACCCTGATAACCTGAGGACCGACGACTTCCACAAAATCAACATTGGTTCCCGCCGGTTTAAAAACCGGATGAAATCGAATCAACCGCCCGATATTCACAATATCTTGAGAGGACATTTCACCCACACAATCCTTGAATGTTACCGCGTGAGGAACCCCCGAGTCGATCGAGTACAAAAGATGCCCTCTTCCCTCCACATTGACTGAGAGCGAGTCACCGGGCAACGGTGCGTCCGTCAGTTTGACCGATACCGAACCGTCGGTGACGAATGATTCAATCGGTCCCGCCATCGTTTCCATTGTCATATGTGGCGGTGCAATCCCCTGCTCATAGGCAAACCGTGCAGCGCACCGCGCTCCATTGCCGCACATCTCCGCTTCGCTGCCGTCGGAATTAAATATTTTCATTTTAAAATCCGCGACGAGACTGTGCTCAAGCACCAATAAACCATCGGCGCCGATTGCTTCATCGGATCGGCACCAGAGCGCTGCCAGGTCCGGCCAATAGGTATTTCCTGTCCCGAACATGTCGTTGATGACGATAAACGTATTCCCCTGACCCGACATCTTTGTGAAGCTGACAGTTTTATTCTTTCTCTCGAAACAGCTCATATGCCTACCTCCGACACAGATTTTCCGGATCGTTGAATCATGGTGCTTACATAAGGATATCTGCATGGAATGATCCTGTATTGTTGATCAGCAATTATGGTGCCATTCTTGATCGACCGATAGCTATTACGTACCAAGCTGATATGATTACATAACAGGAAACGGCAGGGAATGGCATGATCTACAGGTTAATGAGGGATATCTACAATATGGTAGGATTACACGACAGTTTCTACCGTTCTGTTTACGATGATTGTCTCATGAAACACTCCGGACGGCACGGTGTGACACGGTCTACTCGAGTATTCAGTCATTTCCCTTTTTCTTGTTTTGTTCCACGTTCTTTCTGATTTTTTCGATCGCTCTATAGGCAACACAGATTCCGTAAATAACAAAAGTGCATATGGCCCATGTAAAAAAAAGTGTCGTATAATTTACGGAACCTTTCTGGATGATGAAATACCCTGCAAAAAAAGTACACAAAAGGCCGGCGATGACGGATCCCTTTACCCATGTGAATTCTTCTTTCCAGTCCATACCTCAACCTCATCAATCATAATATATAAAAGACATCATTTTTTGTTCCTGATGCATCGTATTACGAATATCATGTGTCCGAGGATAAATCCAGGTGCATTCGTCGTAATTGAGCTATCATGATTACTTGCCTCAATCGAGACAGCGGGAATGGAGGAGATGTGCATTCAAGCGTTTTTGATCTATGCCGATCATGCTTGCTTTTCGATCAGTCCTGCGTTATGAATTTTTGCAAGATTCGGTATGGTGTTCCTCCTCTCCGGGATGAACCGAGGATTATGAAGATCTGATGTCTGAGACCGTCGGAAAACATGGAGTTTGTCGTGGTATTATCTGATTCGAAGATTCAGGATATTTCTGATCTCATCAATAGGGGACGGTCGTATTTTCTAACCTATGTCGACACGCTCTGCGACCGCATAGATAACGTTGAATCGAAAATCCGGTCTCTGATCGTGGAAGCTGACAGGCGGTCGCGATTAAAACGTGAAGCACGAGCTTTACTTGAACAGTATCCCGATGTGGACAAGCGCCCTCCCCTTTTCGGCATACCCGTGGGTATCAAGGATATTTTCGCTGTCAACGGCTTCGAAACCCAATGTGGTTCTCAACTTCCTGCTCATCTTTTTGCAGGGCCTGAAGCTCATTGCGTCTCGGCACTCCGTCAAGCCGGAGCTTTGATAGTGGGGAAGACGGTGTCTGCCGAGTTTGCTTATTTCGAGCCGGGTCCGACGAGGAACCCTCACAACACAAACTATACACCGGGTGGATCGAGCAGTGGTTCTGCCGCAGCAGTGGCAGCAGGACTGTGCGCTCTGGCCCTTGGAACCCAGACTATCGGGTCCGTCATCCGCCCCGCAGCGTATTGCGGTATCATCGGTTTTAAACCAAGCTGCAACCGTATTTCATCCGTTGGGCTGATTCCATACTCGGTTTCCGCCGATCAGGTCGGGCTGTTCACCCAGGATGTAAAAGGAATGGAAATTGCCTCTTCGATCGTATGTTCCGAATGGAACGGCACGATACACGATACCGTGGGCAACGGTCATCCCATCCTCGGCGTTCCGGATGGTCCTTACCTTGAACAGGCGACTCAAGAGGGGCTCTCTTCATTTGAAAACACAATTCTGAAACTCAGGGACGCCGGATATACAATCAGACGCCTTCGGATGTTTGAAGATATCGATTCCATCTCATCACATCACCGTAACATGACCGCCGCAGAATTTTCTGCAGTCCATGCCCGGTGGTTCAGTCAATACGGCGATCTTTATCGTCCCCGAACAGCGGAAATCTTCAAGCTGGGTGGTAGCCTAAACGAAGATAAATTGCGGAAAGGTCGGACAAGCCGCCTGTCCGTAAGAGCATCCATTGAGAGTCTAATGGATGTGAAGAATATCGATGCGTGGATCAGTCCCGCTGCTACCGGGACGGCACCCAAGGGAATCACGTCGACAGGCAATCCGGCGATGAATCTGCCCTGGACCCATGCCGGACTTCCCTCGATTACTATTCCATCGGACAAAGACAATAACGGTCTTCCCTACGGCCTGCAGATTACCACCCGCTTCATGGATGATGAAATGCTCTTGTTGTGGGCACATGACATGGAAGAGATGATGCGTGCTCTCTGAGTGGGCAATATAATCCGTTAAAGTAATGTGTCAGCCCTGCGGACCGCCCATACAGTAGCGCCCAACCATTTTAGGTATGCGAATAAAGCCCGCCTCTCTCCCGGGGATATAGATGGCCTTGAAATACAGCCTGCTTTCCGCTTCATCGCCGCCGAGCGTCGTCATTGGAGAGGCGGCATCTCCAACCAGTCTGAATTTCCCCGACAAGAGGGCAATGCGCCAGCCGTCGAAGTCCATGTAACGTGTTGACTCTTTATAGCCTCCGTGACTGGCCGATTCCTCCGCAACCATGAAGTCAAATTTCGCCGAGGGTGATATCCTGTCAAGGAGAAATACCATCACCACGTATTCCCGGACGCCGTCAAAGCCGGCTTCGCGTTGTGTCGGGTTAACGGCCCGGCTTGCGGCAAATTCAAGCATGCCGGTAAATGTCGACGGCAGACCGTCCCGGTCGGGTGAAATCCGATGAGCCGGGACAACAAACATGACAGGTTCGGGAACCCGTGAGTAAATCGGCTTTACGTCAATTGTTTCAACGGTAATCGTGTCGCCCGTTCTTCGGTATTCCGCTTCGTATGAGATGGATGAGCGGCGCCCGATCGCATCTTCAAGAAACAGCGCCCCCTTGATATACGAAGGCTCATGTTCGTAGAGGTGTGCTTCAGAGAGCCTGAAGTTCCGCAGGACCCTGTGGTCTGAGGGAAGTTGAGATATCGCCGCGCCGGTAAAATTGACACGTATCGCACCGGCATCATCATGAACCAGTGTTATATTTTTGTAAATTGCGTGTGTTATCGCTCCGGCATCAACGGGCATCTGTTCGAGAGATGTCGCTATCGGAGGCTTCTCCGCCCGAAGACCTGCAATATTATCTTTTATTTTGTCAAAAGTAGCGTTCATTCCGGCACAGCCGGTGAGACATAATGCTATGATACAAAATACCGCTGTCAGTATTCGTACTAATTGTTGCGTCATAAGGTTATCTCCTCAAAATGATCTTTCTGCCGCTTGATCAGTTCCTGTCTGCGGATATGCCGTTCGGCCACGCTTTTGTTTTCATAAGTTCCTTTAATTTCTTGTGTTCCAGGATTTCCAACAAACCGGTACCGGGAACCCCCGTTACGGCGAGTCCATTATCGCGCTGGAACTGAGCTATGGCATCCCGCGTTTTCCCCCCGATTTTACCGTCCGCCTGCCCGGGGTCATACCCTTCCCGTAAAAGCAATACCTGGATCTGCCTGACCGATGTATCGGGTCCCGATTGAATATCCGCCGGAGGAGCGATCTCATTCACTGTTATTGCGTATGAAGAGATGTACGGCTCAGTTTTCGTAACTGAATAGACAATCAATACAGTATCGGGAGACTTTTTTTCAAGGGTTAACAAACCGAAACCTGAAAGATCGAGAGGTGTCCCCTTTTTGCGGGCGAAATCATTCAATTCTTTAACGTCCCTCGGCCACTGACCGTTGCGGTTACGGTATTCAAACAGGTTCACTTCGACCTGTCTCAAAAGTTCCGAATCAGGCGCGTTCTGAAAATAGACCGGTTCCGCTGCAGCTGCGGGGTAACCTGCCAACATGATGAACATGACTATTGCCGCTATGTATAATTTTTTCATGACATGCTCCTTATTTTTCGGCTTTCGGCGGCGCTGTTATTGTCTTGACGTGATCGGGGTACTCGTTGACCAGATCCACCTGGCCGTGCGGCAGGACCATATCCATAACATAGGTATCAACTTCCCATCCTCCGACAAAGTTATTGTTGGCATCGTATATCTGAATGACGCTGTAAGTATGAGTACCGATATTTTCGGGAAGTCCTGTGAGTGCTCCCGAAAACGGGACCTTATAGCCCGACCGTGAACCGATTTGCACGGTATGACCCCCGAGGTCCAATTCACCCGAGTTAACAAGGTTCCTGATGTAATCTGCCAGTGCAGCCGCACGATCCTTCGATGCGTCAACGCAACTTCCGCCGGTGGGCACTCGCGTGATGAAATGATTTTTCATCCCCTCAATGGGATTACTTTTTACCCACTGGTGTGCCCTTCCGCCCAGATCAAGCCAGGTTATTGTTGAGGACCGGGTGGTTTTGGGCGGTTCATTAACGGAATCAGTCGGCTCAAAACCGGGTGGAGGCGTCGTTACTTCAACATCAACCTGAGTTGCGCTGGTACCTCCGCCGCTTCCGCCTCCGTAGCTGTTCGCATGCTGCGGTGACAGGAAGAAACCGACGGCAATCATTACAAGCAAAATAATGAACTTTTTTTTCATGAAGAACCCCTCCCATTATTTGATGAATCATACTTGCAGAATGAAAGAAACTCTGTCTCACGTCAGTGAAAGCCTTTATTCTCCGCTTAATGAAATATGCCGAATGGCATCAGGCGCCAGGTCAACAAATTCCGGCGCTACGCAGGCCTGTGTATCGCCGCTGAATCGTGAAAGCAATACCGGCACACTCGCCGTGCCGTTCTGATCTATGTGCGTGATAAACAGTTCCGTATAGGGTGTATTTACTTTCGAACTGAATACAAGCCAGCGACTGTTTGGGGACCAGCTGTGCCACGAGTTCATGATGCTGGTATTGCATTCCAGTTGCCTGGCCGCACCGCCTTCGGCCGGAATAATGCAAAGCTTGCTGTCCGGCTGAATTGCCATGCCCGTATCGCTTTGCGTGAACACGATCCATCTGCCGTCGGGAGAAAAACGTGGAAAGTAATTGCTCTTCCCGTTGAAACCGGCGCCTGCGAGCGGTTCGGGACTACCGCCCCTGCCTTCATTAAATGGAATCCTGTAGAGGTCAAAGGTGATCCGGTACTTTCTGTTGAGGTCATATATCGTCACATTTGGTTCAACTTCAATGTAGTTTTTTCCCTTGAGGGTTTCAATCAGATAGGGGTCGACTTTGGCCCTGCAAAACACGATGTATCGACCGTCCGGGCTCCATGTTGGACACGTCTGGACATAATTCGGATCATCGGCACCGGGAAGAGAAAAAAACTCCCGTCGGCAATGGAATAGTACGCCAGGAGACCCCGGGCAGGAAAAAAGAACTGGGAAAATTCTATATCGGCCAGAAGAGCGAAAAATGACTGCTCTTTCACTGTTCCGATAATGTGCCTGCCATCCGGCGATATTCGTGCAAAAAATCCCTGGCTCTTTTGCTCATCCTCTTTATTAAAATCATTCCATGTCATGATATCTTCCGGCGTCAGGATCATGCGACTGTCTACCGGTGAGATGGCATAACCGCCCTTATCACCGTGATAGTCTATGTCCATTCCGAACATTCGACCATCACGGGAGAAATGATGGCAGTTTCCGCAGAACGGCATATTCTTCAGCACCACAGGAGGTGGTTCGTAAGAAGAAACGCTGCCGAACCTCCAGAGGAACTGCTCCGGATGTTCCCTTCCCCGTTCGAAAGGCAGCGGCATCTGGACATACATCAAGGGAGCGCCGACCTCATCCCTTGAAGTTGATATGGCAATATCGGTCTTCGTGATGATATGACAGCCACGTTTCGTCTCAACACCCATGATTGACACAAACGCCTTTTGTTCGAGCGAGTTTGCCTTGATGATTTCCCAGATGTCACGGGACGGAGTCCAGGATGTTCTATTCGTCAACACGTGGATTGCATGTTTGTTGCGTTTGAATCGAATGGTTATAAGCCAATGATCGGAACGGAGATAACGGTCGTCCCATCTGAAAAGAGGTGCGGCAATATCCCGCGGAAAAAGTGTTTCGTTGCAGGGGTTCAGGATGTCGGCTTCGGGATAATATTTCTTCTCATCGTACCCGGCCAGTATTGCGTTGATAAGCGTTGTAATATCCCCGATCGATGAGTCGAACCCGGCTGAACCGTCCGCAAGATACACGTCCTGCCGTAATTCATGATCCGTGTTGAGAATCTGATACATACAGCCGCCTACTGCCGCAAGCAAACACAACACCAGGATCAGGAATGGTCTCTTCATGCTTCAGGGGTACCTCACATCTGGCGAAGGTCACCGGTGATTTTCAGCATCGGATCGCGGAATCAGAGCCACCGGAATGTTTGGATCGCACTTATTAATAATGACCGGCTTTTCAAAAGCATTCGGAGTATAATGCACATCAATCTTGAATGTCAAAGAAAATGCATCATCATGAGAACAAGGGATGACGGCAGGCCCTCTTTCCGACGGACTTCGCTATTCTTTTTTCTTTGAGTCTTTGGGCGGGCTTACAACAGCGATCCCATCCATGACGAGGACGCCGTCCTGGTTTCGGCAGGTCGTTTTCAGACGGACACGGTTTTTTACCGTATCTTTCTCAATGACCTCCACGTTGGCGGTGAGGGTGTCCCCGATCCTGACGGGGGCGACAAAGTCCACTTCCTGACGGAGATAGATCGTCCCCGGTCCGGGAAGGCTGTTTCCAAGGATGGTCGAGAACAGGCCGGCGGACAGCATGCCGTGGCAGATTCTCGTCTTGACGAATGTCGTTTTGGCATATGATTCATTGATATGGACAGGATTCATGTCCCCCGTGATTCCAGCGTAAAGGTACACGTCGGATTCGGAAATGGTCTTACCGAACTCGGCACTGTCGCCGATCTCGAGTTGATCAATCATTTTGCCGATCATGATGAGTTTCCTCCTTTCTCTGACGTTCCCGTCAGAACCATGTTTTGAAGATCCAGTAATTATCCCGAAGGTCCTGGATATCGCTCTCCAGCCGGGAGTACAGTTTCACGTTCCGTATGGCGATACCCCCGAAAAGTGCAAGAGCGGAGGCAAATTGCACCTCTTCCTCTGTAAACTCCCGGGGGCTGGCGCTGTAGAGCCGAAGGACGCCGATCACCTCCTCTTTCGACATGATCGGAACGGACAGGATGGACACAATTCCTTCCCGTCTCTTTTCCTCCCGGTACTTGACGCCGGGATCCCGGGATACGTCCTTCACCATCACAGGCCGACCTTTCAGGGTCTCATTGATACTCTTTTCCGTCGAAACCGGCCCTTTCCGGAGGTAGTCTTCAGAAAGGCCGTGGCTTGCCGCGAGTCGCAGCGTCGTTCTGTCCTCGTCCAAGAGCCTGATTGAAGCAGCCTTTACGTCGAGCGCCTCGGAAACATCCTTTGTGAGGGTATCGAGGATCATTTCGAGATCGAGGCTCGCGGCCATCCCCGCTGCCAGGTCGTGAAAGAGCTTCGTCCTTTCCCGTATTCCATCGACAAGACGGGCATTCTCGACGGCCATGCCTCCCTGCTCGGCAAGGATGGTGAGAAATTCAATTTCGCTTTTCGAAAAATCCCGCGGTTCCGAGGTGTAAAGTGATAAAACACCAATGGGGTTTCCGCCGACCCGGACAGGTACCACGAGTATGGAGGCAATCCCCTCGGCCCTCTTTGCATCCCGGTTGTCCAGCCGGAGGTCCGACAGGGCGTCACGAAACTGGAGATATCCCCGCTCCATCAAGGGAGCGTTGATTTCCTGGGCTTTTTGCGTGCTCGCGTGAATGTATTCCGGAGAGAGGCCCGTCTGGGCCACTGCGACATAGGCGTCCTTTTTTTCATCGTAGAGAAAAAGGCAGGCTGCTTTCGCTCCCATGGTTTCCACGACGCTTTGAGTAATGATGTCAAGCAGCCGATCCCGGTCGCCCGTTGTTCCGAAAGCACGGCTGACCCGTCCGATAGCCTTGATTTTATTCAACTTTTGTGCCATCCTTCCGGGAGTCCTCCTCGTCAGGCCTTTTTCGTTCTTTTTGTCGGGGTTTTTCGTTTCACTGTCTCTTTAACATCCGGGGCCGGCGCCGACCCGGGCGTTCCCTTGACTTTTTTTTCCGGCTTCACCGGCTGTTCCTTTGTTAGTGTCGGCTCCGTCATCACCGGAGAAACGCCTTCTTCTTTCTCTTGAGTCTTTTCTTTCTGCTCCTTCGCAGGCGCCGTCTCCGCATCAGCGGCCTGTTCCGCTCCGTCCCGCTCCCTGAGCCAGCGGATGATCTTGGGCCCGAACTCCTTCTGGGTCTTTGAGCTGACGTAAATCCCTATGTGCCCCGTGTCGAGGCAGAGATCTTCCTTGTCGGTGCTGCCCACCTTCGATGTCAGTTTGTCGCAGGCCTCCGGCGGTACCAGGTGATCGAACCGGGCATAAATGTTGAGAAGGGGCATGGTGATGTTTTTGAGATCCACCAATTCCCCTCCCAGGACATACTCGTTCTTGATAAGAAGGTTTTTGAAGTACATAGCCTCGATGAACTCTCGAAAGGTCTCCCCGGGAAGATCGGGGCTGTCGAAGATCCACTTCTCCATCCGGAGAAAGTTCTCGACAAAATCCCGGTTGTTCACGTTCTCGATGAACCCGACGTACTTATCAATGATAAGTCTGGCGGGGTTGAGGAGGAGGAACCCCAGATTCATAAAGTCACCGGGAACGTTGCCATAGGCATCCACCAGTTCGTTGGGGCTGATCGACCGGGCCCATACATTGAGAAGACTCTGTTCGGTGTCGAAATTCACAGGGGTTACCGTGGTCACCAGGTTTTTCACTTTTTCCGAATGCTGGGCTGCATAAATGACGCAGAACGTCCCGCCCATGCAGATTCCCATGAGATGCAGGTGGCGGACACCGTGTTTCTTCAGAACATAATCGACCATGTCGTTCATGTATCCGTTGATGTGGTCATCGAGGGTCAGGTACCGGTCCTTTCGGGTGGCGTATCCCCAGTCGACCATGTATATTTCCAGACCCGACTGGAGGAATGTCTCCACGACACTCCGTCCCGGTTGCAGGTCGAGCATGGTTTCCCGGTTGACCTGAGCGTAAACAATGAAAAGGGGGTAATTGTATCGCACTTCCGCAGGCCGGTAATATTTCAGCCGGACGCGGTCATCTTCGTAAACGACTTCGTAAGGTGTTTTTGCGATGTCCGTCTTGAGGGGTCCGAGGAGGACTTCCCTTGCTTCCTTCATCCGCTCGGCAAGCTTCAACGGTTCGAGAGCCATCCTTGAAATAAAAAAGTCTGTGGCCATGCTCATGGGGTTTGCCTTTCCGGAGCCATCGGCAGTTTTATCGTTTTTCATTGCCCTCTCCCCTCCTTTCAAGCGCTTTCAACCTTTTCTTGATTCTGTAAAGATCCTTGTATACCTCGTCCATTTCCCGGTTCGTCGGGATGGGAAAGTCCTGGAGAACGTCGATGAGAAACTGCTGCCGTGCCTTTCGGTATTCGTAAAGAGCCTTCAGGGTTTCCTGAAGAGTGCTGATATAATTCGATGAACGGAGCATCTCCATGTATTTCTTTTCCAGCTTTGATATCCAGGTCCGATACCAGGCACGGTGATCCTTAAGGAATTCCTCACCCTTCCCATCCCCTGACTGCATTTCCTCTTCCATGAGACGGAGCGACTCCTCAATGGGGCCATAGAAGATACCTGCAAACTCCAGCAGCCGGCCACGGAATGTCTGGAATCGGTCGACGGTCATGTTGAGGCGCTCCTGATAATAGCGCATCAGACCGAGTTGCGGCATGTTGAGGTATTTTTTCATTTCCTCCTCGTAGGAGCCGAACCATGTCCGTGAAACTCCCTTTACAAATTCCGAAAATTCTTCCATGCCAACCTTTCCCCGGTCCGCCGCGGGCTTCGAAAAGGAGGCCATCTGGTTCCACAGGGGCTCCATGATCTTCAGGGCCATTTCAGGAATTACGCCCGCCGGGGCGTCGCCGGCCCCCTGGAGACTTCGAAAATAGGCTCTCCAGAACCGGTCGAATTCCGATTGAGCATCTGATTCAGGCGGTGTGTCTCTGCGATCATTTTCCTCTGCTTTTGAAGCAGCACCGGGAAAGTCCGGCGCCGACATGGCCGTTTTCATAACCCCGAACCACAGATTGGCCGTCGATTCCCAGAAATCAAGAGATGCCTTGACCATGGACTCTGCGGACGCACTGTCATTTCGGTCCTTATCACGATCCTTTTCAGTCATGATTTCCCCCTTGCCATTTTCTTTTTCTTTTCTTTGCTTTTTTCATCTTTCGCCGGCATATCGCCCTTGAAGACTGAAACATATGATTTCATCAACTCCTGGAACTGTTCCGTCTGTCTGGTCATGAGATCCTGGACCCCCCTGACGACTTCATCACGGGAGGTGTTTTCCCATCCGGCGTTCATACGGAGGCGACGAATGGTATCCTCCTGCTCCGCCACCTTTTCTTTAAGTCGCTCGCATTCTTCCGCAAGCCTCCGGTAGTCCTCCCGGGAAACCATTCCCATCAGACCCATGTACTCTTCGTATGATTTCCGAAAATCCCGTAGAGCCCTGTTCCAGGCTTCACCGCCCCCTTCTTCCGGGACAGGCTCCTCCTTGATGCCGTAAATCCCGGCGAGGAGGGTCCCGAATTCCTGAATACCCTTGAATCCCTGCTCGATCCAACGGTTGAAATCCTCTATCTGCCGCTGTCCTTTTGCAGCGGACAGGAGAACATTCCCCCAAAACTCAAGAAACTTGCTGTCCATGTTGTTTCACCTCTTTTTTCTCCGTGGCCGGCCTGACACCCCCCGTTGAGCTTCCTGCGCCGCTTCGAGATCGAGATGAAAGCGTACGGGTCCCCGGTATCCTTTTCCGAAAACTGTATGAAGGGCGCACTCCGATGCGGGGTGCGACCAGGAAGTGGCGATGGCCCCGTGTCCACGTGGAAATTCCGACACCTCGACGTCGATGTATTTTTGCGGCGCCAGGGCGGCTTCAGGGTTGACCAGGTCGTCCTGGGCACCGTAACAGAGAAGCCACGGCATGTCTCTTTCCGGGATCCCCCGGAAATTCAATTCCCTACCGAAGAGCTTCACCGGCAGCGTCCCATCTTTCGATACAGGAATCGTGTAAGAGTCAAAACTGAGCTGTGTGATGGCCGGTGGAAGATCGTTCCTCTCGTAGACAAGCCAGTGATTGAGAGCAGCCGCTGTCTTTGTGATCTTCGCTTCCCGGTTGTCCGGACGGTCAAATATCATAAGATCCCGATAGAAGGACTGGATGGGGGATTCCTTTTCCATGCTTTTCAGCTTGTAAACCCAGCTCATGACCTTGCCGTCCACGACTTCCCTCCCGTCCGGCAGGGCCTTGAGGGCGTAGCCCAGGTCCCGAAAACGTGGGGGGATATGTTCAAGATACTCGACGAGGGACTGGCTTTCCGTTCCGTCCATGGGGGCGACACAGGTTATGAGAGCATCCACCATGCCGTCGAGCTCTCCGCAGAGGATGTCGAGGACAGCCACGAATCCGCCCTGGCAGTAGCCGTTCAGTGTCACCGGCCGGCCGTGCCTTTTCATTATTGCTTCACAGAAAACCCGGGTGTCCAGGGCATCGTCTTCTCCCGTCATGACCGCCAGTGCGGGTGTGGTTTCAAAATCCTTCATGATCCGGACATAGGTGGGTATTCCTTGATTGGCGAAAGCGTGAGTGTAGCTCTTACCCTCGCCGGGCAGGAAGGCCAGGATGTTTGCCCCGAGGACATAAGGGGGAATGATAAGAACCGGCTTGCCGTTCTTCCTGGTCTTGACGGCGTGGTCTGTAGGAAACACTTGATAGAGAAGGAACCGGTCGGTCTCCGCCACCAACTCACCGCCACCGTCGTCGAAATGAAACCCAAACTCGGGGGCGATGTCCCGGATCTCTCGGGCATATTCATAAACCAGTGCCTCAAAGAGCCTCGCTTTTCTTTCCGAATAATCGAGTATGTCCGGGCCTTCCGTACCAACCCAGGTATTCAGCACCGCCGCGAAGGACCTTTCCCATTCCCTCGAATGGTACTCATTGGCTGAGCGGAGGCTGCTGATGACCCCTTTTTTTGCAATCTGCAGGTTGAATTGAAACAGCTCGAGGTAATCGCGCACCGTATCTTCAGGGGTATACTGGCCTATTTTGACCTTCTCCATCACCAAAAATGAATTCATGGCCACCCAGAAAGGCGCCATGAAATCGAAATAATACTGCCAGAACCCGTTGAAAAAGGCCTGAGATGCTTTGATCTGCGCGATCGTCGCGATAACAGCCTTCTCGTTCAGGTCTCTCATCCTCTTCGGAAAACGGAGAACCTCTTCAGTCAGCTCAACATGAATCATCCCCTCTCTCATAACACTTCTCTCTTACCCTTCTTTGGGGAAAAAGGACTCGACTCGCTTGAAGTTTTCGTCCACCGTCTTCTTGAATGCATCAAAACCATTCTTGTAGGCCTTCGACCATTCGGCGAGGACTTTCCGCCTTTCCGCATCCCTGCCCGATGCCTGGCTTAAATACATATCAGTGACCTTCTCCATCTGTTCCTGGACCATTGTCATGGTGGAAAAGGCGTTGTCAAAAGCCGCCTTGTTCATGTCGATCATCTGCTTCAGGTTTTTTTTCATATCCATGATACGTCTCCCTTACTTTTTTTCCTTTTCTTCAGTGGTGAAGTATTTGTCCACCTTCGCGAAACTTTCATCAACGGCCTTCTTGAAATCCTGGCTGCCCTTCTTGTAGGCGTTGACCCATTCACGGACCGCCTTCTTACCTTCCTCGGGAAATCCCGCTGTCTGGTCGAGGTACATGTCCATCATTCTCTGGGTCTGCTCCTGGAGCATCGACATGGCTTTGAACGCATTCTCGAATGTCGATCGGTAAAAATCGAACGTTTGCTTTGCCATATTTTTGGGATCCATAAGATCACCTCCTTTTATTTTTGAATCTCTCACGATATATAATTATTATTTCTTATCTTGTCAAGGAATATCTTGCAATGCAACATCTTGGGAGATCAGAATCCCATATTCAATATTATTTAGTAATATAATTTATTTATTCTTGCAATATTCATTTATATTATTTATATATATACGAGTTATTGTTGCATTGTAGCATAATAACTGCGGATGATGTTTTTTTGCAATTTTCATTGAAATTATATATACACTGAACGACGATTACCGTTGCGATGCTTTATAGAAGCGGGCGATGGTTCATGTTTCCATTTTTCGAAGATCGGAGATACTGAATTGACCAAGGCAGTGACCATTAAGAAGTATGGCAACCGCCGTCTTTATGACACAGAAAAGAACACCTACGTGACCCTCGCAAAGGTGGCTGAACGGGTCAAAGAGGGACAGCATGTGGAAGTCGTCGACGCTCGCACCGGGGAAGACGTCACCGCCTACGTCCTGACCCAGATCCTCCTCGAAGAATCAAAGAAAAATAACATCCTTTTGCCGGTACCGCTCCTGCACCTCTGCATCCAGTTCGGAGACACTCTGCTCAAGGAATTTTTCGGTAAGCATCTCCAGCAGGCCATCCGTGGATATGTGGCTCATAAATCCTCCATGGACGAGCATTTCGGAAAGTTACTTGAATTAGGGAATGAACTGACCACCCTGTCTGTTAAAAGGGCCGATCCTTTTGAGATTTATTCCCCTTTTGTGGATTTCTTGAAGGAAATGACCTTTCCTCAGCCACAGGAGGATAAGGAAAAGAAAAAATAAACTCCTCCACAACCGTGACTGGCCCACCGCGAAATCATTCTCTTTCCCCTCTTCACTGCCGCGTTATGACCTCGACGTGATCGTCAATTTTTCGTATCGCATGTTGTTTTTTTCTTGAATAAGAGATTGTTGATGAACGGGTGCAGGATATTAAAGAAAAATTGTATCTCACGGGGATGTTCAGAGGAATAATGCAAGAGAAATCGTACTTAATTCTTTTTTATTAAAGAGTTATCCTGTTTCATCGTTACATTTTTCCGGGAACTCAGGTAGTATCGATAAAAAGCAAAGATGGATGATGTAATTCCGGGGGATACTCTGGGTTAGAAATGGCATTCGTCGGGATGGAATGCTGGTTGGAATCGACTTATTAAAACCATAAAGAAAGGGGTTACGCATTCTGCGTAACCCCTTGTAATAATTCTGGCGGGGTCGATGGGACTCGAACCCACGGCCTCCGGCGTGACAGGCCGGCGTTATAACCGACTTAACTACGACCCCTGCAAAAAATAGAAAATCTCTCCCCACCGGAAAAGATTTCTTTTCTCTATTATGGTAGGCGGAACAGGACTTGAACCTGTGACTTCCACGGTGTAAACGTGGCGCTCTCCCAGCTGAGCTATCCGCCCAGATGTGCATCGCTTCGAAGTGACTTTATTAACACATTGAGTGTTATTGTCAAGTCATATTTAACTCGAATTTGCAGTATTTTATCGTCAAATCCGAGGATGGGACTTACACTGGTCGCACTCTTTCATGTGCGTTCATCTGAGCGTTTTCCCTGGGAATAAAGTTCGTATTCTTTCCCGAAACATCTTCTTTTATGAGCGCTATATTTAGAACCTCATCGATATTGTCGACAAATATTATCTCAAGTTCTCTCAGTACGTTGCGCGGTATATCGTCTTCAAGATCCTTTTTGTTTTCCGTCGGGATAATAACAGTCTTGATGTGACCGCGGTGTGCAGCAAGAAGTTTTTCTTTCAGACCACCGATCGGCAATACCCTGCCCCGCAACGTAATTTCACCGGTCATGGCGACTTCACTTCTGACTTTTTTCCGCATGAGTGCCGATGCGATAGATGTAACCATGGCAACACCTGCAGACGGACCATCTTTCGGAATGGCACCCTCGGGAACATGTACGTGTATATCCGACTCTTTATAAAAGTCTTCCGGCAAGCCCAATTGATCCGATCTTGATCTCACATATGACAGGGCCGCCTGGGCCGACTCCTGCATGACATCGCCAAGCTTACCTGTCAGGATAAGACTTCCTTTTCCGCGTGTTACCATGGCTTCGATACCAAGAAGCTCGCCGCCGACTTCCGTCCAAGCAAGTCCGATGGTCAGGCCGACACGATCCTGATCTTCCGTTTCGCCGTGTCTGAATTTTGGTATGCCGAGGTATCGTTCCACTGCTTTTGATGTTACCCTGACCTGTTTGTCGAATCCGTCCGCAACAATTCGTCGCGCAACTTTCCTGCAGATCGAGGCGATTTCCCGCTCAAGATTTCTTACGCCGGCTTCGCGGGTGTATCTTCGAATAACAGTGAGCAATGCACCATCGGTAAAGCTGATATCCTTCTCGGTCAGACCGTTTGCCTCCATTTGCTTTGTTACGAGATATTTTCGTGCTATATTTAGTTTTTCCGGTTCGGTATATCCTGCAATGCGGATAACCTCCATTCTGTCCTGCAACGGGGCCGGAATGGTCTGCATGACATTGGCAGTTGTAATGAACATGATATCTGAAAGATCATAATCCACTTCAAGATAATTGTCATTGAATGCAAAGTTCTGCTCCGGATCAAGAACTTCGAGGAGTGCCGCTGACGGATCACCTCTGAAATCCGAACTGAGTTTGTCGATCTCATCAAGGCAGAATACCGGATTATTTGAACCGGCCTTTTTCAGGAGCTGGACAATCTTTCCGGGTAGCGCACCGATGTAGGTCCTTCTGTGCCCCCTGATTTCCGCTTCATCCCTCAGGCCGCCCAGAGACAATCTGACAAAATTACGGTTCGTCGCCCGAGCGATTGACTTGGCTATTGATGTTTTACCGACGCCGGGAGGTCCGACCAGACAGAGGATTGACCCCTTGTTTTTTTCCAGGAGTGTCTGGACAGCCAAGTATTCAAGGATTCGCTCTTTTACCTTTTTTAACCCGTAGTGATCTTCTTCAAGAATTTCTTCAGACTGATTTAATGTTTTGTCGTTTACCGTCTTTTCATACCACGGAAGATCCAGCAGCCAATCGATATAATTTCTGACGACGGTCGCCTCGGCCGACATGGGCGCCATCATCTTCAATTTCTTCGCTTCTTTTTTAACCTTGTTGTATGCTTCCTCGGTGAGCTTCTTTTCCTTCAGCCTCTTTTCGATTTCCTTAATCTCACTTTTGGTAGCGTCCTCCTCGCCCATTTCCTTCTGGATCGCCCTCATTTGTTCATTGAGGTAGTAATCCTTCTGGGTTTTTTCCATCTGTTTCTTGACGCGTTTTTTTATTCGTTCTTCGACTTCAAGGACCTCTGATTCGGATATGATCATGCCATAGATCTTCTCAAGTCTGCGCGCCACATCGGTTACTTCAAGAATTTTCTGCTTTTCTTCAAGCTTTATCGTCAGATATGATACCGCAACATCTGCCATTTTGGCAGGATCATCGATGGATGCGATGGATGCGACAATCTCATTGGGCACTTTCTTGCTGAGTTTCGAATAACTTTCAAACGCCTCGGTTATATTCCTCATAAGTGCCTGGATATGTACGGTATTCTCGG
>DSDU01000012.1 GCA_011056835.1 Deltaproteobacteria bacterium | reverse complement strand
TCGCATTAGGAGACATTCATCCCTGGGGTATGTTTCTCCAGTTGACTTTGAAAGACTTGCTATGGCAACTTAGCTCGGTGTCCATTTTCTCGGGGGAAGATCACCGACACACTAAAGCAAGATAATTAATGAGGCAGAGCAACAGACGGCTCTGCCTCTTCTATGATGTCCTCTGGCAATATGCAAGACAGCAGTTTCCACAAAAGGAGACTGTCTGCGAACCCCAAAATTGCATAGAGGAAAATAGAATCACAAGAAAAGGGAAACCTGTGATATAAAGAGTGGCTCAAAAATGAAAAGGTATGAGGAATAGATAAAAAACCCAAGAAAAGAAGTCAACCATACGTCATTCATTTCAGACGCTTGCAGCATAGGAAATTCTATGGATATCTATAAATTATTGGCTAACATCGTTGGAAAAAGGTATGTCTCGAATAATCCCGCAGAGCTTTTCATCTATTCACGGGACTCGGGCGCACAAAGTCCCCGCATTGTTGATTATGTTGTGCTTCCGAAAACAACCGAAGAAGTCCGACAGGTTCTCATTTTAGCCAATGAGAAAAAAATACCGGTTACTCCTCTGGGTGGAGGGATGAGCCTGTCGGCATTGGTTGTCCCCACCAGAGGCGGTATTGTTCTTGACATGAAGCGAATGGATCAGATTCTTGAGATAAATGAGATCAACCGATATGCTCTTATTGAAGCAGGTGTTTCTCAAGGTTCGCTAAAAACCCATCTGGAGAAGCGCCATCCCCGTCTCCAACATTCCATTCCTGAAGCTCCTCCGACGGTTACCGTTGTCGGCAATGTCCTCATTCAGGGACATGGTCATATTTCGCCACGGTACGGCATAAATTCGGACATGATCAACGGAATGGAAATTGTTCTTCCAACAGGAGATATTTGCAAAATCGGATCACCTTCGGTCGGGCCGTACTGGTTCACGCGGGGACCTCTGCCCGATTTGCCGGGTCTCTTTATCGGCTGGTTCGGAACAACGGGGGTTGTAACGAAACTTTCCATCAAGCTGTATCCCAAACCTCGGTATCGGGAAGTTATTACCTTTGTGACTGATGATATTGATATCATCCCGGAGGCCATTTTCGAAACCACTCAGGTCGATTTACTCGAAGATTTTTTTCTTATCAGCCAGGGAAAGCCTGTCTGGATGAACCGTGTCTTTTTCGTCATAATCGTGGCGGGGCATTCTGAAGAAGAGCTCGAATTCAAGAAGAACGCATATAAAAATGTTTTTCGTGAAATTCAAGGGGGTAAAGTTGTTACTTTTGTTGACGATCTACATCCGGCACTCCGCGATCGATTTCTTGCCGTACCACCCTTGGCTGCACTTGCCGCTGATTTTAAAAAGGGCGGGGGCTTTGAATATACCGGTTCTATCATACCGATTGACAAAGTGTCCGAGGCGTGGCGAAAGGGCATGGAAATCGCCCGTAAATATGACATGGTTTACTCGTATGTGCATCAGATTTTAGGAGGGCACAGCATCATGTTCAGCTATAACTATTCATTTAATCGTGCTGATGCAGAAGACGCAGAACGAACACGGCAGGCTCTGGAAGAATCAAACAAGCTAACGTTGGATATCGGCGGGATGATTTGGAAAGGCGGAGTTAATGCCCAACGAATGACCATGGATAAGATGGATGCCGGGACAGTGGAACTCATCAGAAAAATCAAATCGGCGTTAGACCCTAATGGAATTATGAATCCGGGAAACTGGGAAGTTGTGTAGATGAAATACGAAGATATTATCCATCGATGTTTCCGGTGCGGATACTGCAAACTGACGGGCGATTATAGCGATTTTAACTGTCCCGCATACCGAAAATTCAGATTTGAGACATACGCTCCCGGCGGACGGATGTGGCTGATCAGGGCGTGGCTCAATGATGAGATAAAAACAAGCGCTCAGTTTCAGGAAATCCTTTTTTCCTGTGCCACCTGTGCCAATTGTGTGATGCACTGCGTCTTTCCCTTCAGCGACGATCTTGTCAATATCTTTATTGCGGCCCGGGAAGAGATGGTGAATCAGGGGATAATCCCTCCTGAAGTGCGGGATTATTTTAAAAGTATCAGCATCAGCGGTAATCCGTATAAAGAGCCTGCTGCGCAGCGGGGCGCCTGGGCGGACGGCACGGCGATTGAGCCCTATAATGGGCAGGAATATCTCTTCTATGTCGGCGATGTCGGCTCATATGACGACAGGGCACAGAAAATCGCCCGGGCCGTGGGAGAGCTCTTGATAAAAATGGGATTTTCAATCGGCATCCTTGCCGACAGGGAGAATTCCGATGGGAACGAAGTGAGGACTCTCGGTGAGACGGGGTTGTTTGAATATCTTGCCGATCAGAATATTGAACTCTTCACAACTCTCGGAATAAAAAAGATCATCACCCTGGATCCCCATGCCTTCAATGCATTCAAGAATGATTATCCCGAACGCGGGGCGGAACTTGAAGTCTATCACTATACACAGGTTCTGGCACCACTCTTTGAAGGCAACAAGCTGCAGTTAAAGGACCGCGGTGCAAACGTTACCTATCACGACCCCTGTTACCTGGGACGGCACAACGATGAGTATGAAGCACCACGGACGATTCTTCAGGCCATCGATGGTCTCACACTCGTCGAGATGCAGCAGAACAGGGAGAACGCTTTCTGCTGCGGTGGCGGTGGCGGAAACTTCTTTACCGATATTCTGGGAGGCGGTGACGATAGCCCGAGCCGAATCAGGGTACGACAGGCCCTCGATGCTGGAGCTGATATTATCGCTGTCGCATGCCCCCAATGTGCGGGAATGTTGGATGATGCCGTAAAAATGGAGAACTTGGGGGATCGTCTGGAGGTTCTCGATGTTGCTGAGATAGTTGCCAGATTTCTCTACTTACCCCCGAGCACCAATATAATATAACAGCGTAATGGCTAAAGCCAAACCTACATTGATACCAGCCAGCCACCCGCCGACTCTATTGGCCTGTTCTGCACGACGAATCGCCTCTTCTGGAGATATTTCATTGGCTTTTGCGCTCTTAAGAAAAAGCACCCAAATAAATCCAATTATTCCAAGCGATAATATCCATCTCCCCCACTTGAAACCCTTTATCCCAGCGATAACCGCGGCTGGTATGCCAAATAACAATAAGCCCATCATCACAATCATCCTCTTAATTGAGCCTGTTCAATAATTCAGATTCAGCACGGGGCTGATCTTACCGGTTTTTATTTAATCATAGATTATGTCCTGCTGAGGACGGTATCATGTTCAATAGCATGAATGGTAACAGTGTCATTGCCTTCATAACAGTCACTCATCACCATACGGTATCTGTTTTCTTTTACAAGCCCGAAGGTTCGTTCAATGCCCGTTCGGAAAGATTTCAGTTTCTTATAGATCAGACTATGAGGTATGGCTGGCAAAAAGCCGTCAAGAAAGAAGTAAATGAAGCAAAAGAAGCTGTCAAGGAGGAAAAGGTATCAGCAAAATAAGTTTTAAGGAAACTGTGTTTGATTTTGAAAAGGGACAGGCATTACCTGTCCCTTCATTTTTGTTCGATTCTCGTTAATTTTGTATGTCTCTGGTGTACCGCAATCCCGAGGTCAGCCACCTCGGAACGGGCGATTCATGCCTTGGCACTTTCACAGGAACACGGAATGGTGACAGTTGCCACCCAAAGAGACGATCTCTCAAACCAGCATAATATCATGTAGGAAAATACTATCACAAGAAAAGGAAATCCCGTCATATGAAGGGCTTAGCGGAAATGAAACAAGTTAAGTGAATGTACATATCCTCAGGTGGTGTTCTCAATCCGTATTTTTTACAGTTCCGCTGAACCTGTCAACTGCATACCACTGCCCAAAGTTGTGCTATTTACAACATGTGAATCATTGAATTGAGGATTATCAGAGAGTAAAGGGTATCGCAACACGCACAATCTTAAAGCGTGACCTCGCCTTAACATAGAAATAACAAAAACTCACCTTCTCCTTGACAAAGAGAACGTTCCCGTTAGATCATACCGACATGATATTCTTAGTAGAGAAAATTTATGTGCCTGCTCTGCCGCTGCGCATAGCATCTCAAAACCCCAACTGTCCGACTATTATCCTGTCTTGAAGACTATTTTGAAACTTTGTCGGAATATATGATGAAAATTTCTCACGGCACAAAGGCTTTTGACGGCCTCGTGTCGAGCAGGTGGTTTGCCGGTATTTCCATCACGGAGATCCGCCCGACTTATGTAACCAATTCTATGGCGATTTCCATCGAACCATCTCATCGTACTTCAACATTCAAGCAAAAACAAAAGCTGGAGAGCCGCAACGGGGAGTAGGACGAAAGAAATAGTGGAACACCAACACTCGCAGGTTGAGAAAGTGAGGGAGATGATGAAATCTGCACAGGATTATAAAGACAGTATTAGAGCCATGAAACCGGTTGTATATGCGTTTGGTGAAAAAGTCGAGCAGGTCTGTGATCACCCGACCTTTGCTCCAACCCTGAATGCCATTGGTCTTACTTATGAAATGGCCAAGGATACAGAAAATGAAACCTTGATGGCTGTCAAATCGCCGTTCACCGGCACGATGATTAATCGTTTTCTGCATATCTGCCAGTCTCAGGAGGATTTGATTCAAAGAGGCGAACTGGGCAAATTCTTCACCCCGTATCATGGGGCTTGCATCGGTGCCCGCTGCGCGGGTACCGCCGCCCTCAATGCTCTTTATGCAACCACCCACGATATTGATAAAAAAAACGGAACTGATTATCATGAACGGTTTGTGAATTTTTTGAAATATGCCCAGAATGAGGATCTGGTATGCAGCGGTGCGATCACCGATGCAAAAGGAGATAGATCTCTTTCCCCCGGCCGGCAAGCAGACCCCGATGTTTACCTGCACGTCGTGGAAAAACAGTCTGATGGCATAATAGTCAGAGGAGCCAAGGCACATCAATCGGGCGCAGCCCTGGCCAATTTTGCGTTGGTGGCCCCCACTGTTAACTTGAAGGAAAATGAAAAGCAGTTCGCCGTAGCTTTTGCAGTTCCTCCCAATGCTCAGGGGATCATTCACCTCGCTGAAGCCCCGGCTCCCAATGCCCGGCGCTTGCATGTTCAAGATGAGATGGATTTCGGCAATTTTGCGTATGGCGTGCATGGCTCAACCCATATGATATTCGATGATGTATTCATCCCTGAGGAAATGGTCTTCATGTGCGGTGAATATGAGTTTGCGGGAGAATTGGCTGCGAATTTCGGTCATCTCCAGCGTCTGGCTTCAGCATGCTGCAAATGTGGGCATTGCGACTTAACGTGTGGCGCAGCAGCCGTGGCAGCCGATTATAACGGCTGTGAAAAAATGAGTCACATCCGTGACAAGCTCGTCGAGATTTCATTTCAGTCGGCATTGGCATATGGGTCTGCTCTCGCTTCGGGATACAAAGGTCACCGCCATGCTTCTGGAGTGTATATTCCCGATCCACTCCTCGTGAATGCCGCCAAGCTTCAGGCAGTAGAGGCGGTCTGGATAGCAGCTAAATTGGCCGGTGAGATTACCGGCGGGATCATTGACACAGCTCCAACCCAGAAAGACTTTAATAATCCGCATATAGCACGATATGTGGACAAATACTTCAGAGGCAAAAACAGCGTATCCACTGAAAACAGGGTGCGTATTGCCCGTTTGGTGGAGTACCTGATCGGACAAGGATCGATCATTCCAACCGAATCATCTCAAGGGGCGGGACCATCAGCTGTTCAGAGGTTGGTTATTCGCCAATCAACTAACGTTAATTACCTCAAAAGACGAGCTAAAGAGATGGCGGGCATTAAAGAATAGAACGGTGTATCTCAGGTCAGCCGTTCATAAATAAGGTTTGCGTAAGGATACGGTTGGAGGCTGGAGCGACCGTCCCCGCTCATCCGCCGTCTGTGCCTCTTATACGGTTCCTGTTCATCGGGCCAGCGCTCCGTACCTTCGGCGTCCTCCCCGCCACGCTCCGCGACGTTGCAGTTGCCGTTCAGCTGACGCTTCCCCCCTGACGGGTGTGTAGAGGACTTGACCCGGTAAACTCAGCGGAGTCGAACTCCCGAGCAGGTGCTCCCTGCCGGGCGCTCAATAAAAAAAGGCAGAAACATATCGTTTCTGCCTTTTCCATCCTCAAATTATAAATCGATTTATTTCCTGAACTTCTTCCTTGCTCCCCAGAGCCCGGCCAACCCAAAACCGAGAAGGAGCATGGTGGAGGGTTCGGGGACGGATGCCGACTGTATCGGTAAATTCTCGCTGAATACGAATCTGTAATATTCTTGTAGGGAAAAAGTTTGGCTACCCATCAATACGTCAAATGCATCTTGGTCGAAACCGATGAAAGGATCGACAGTGGCAAAACCGGATGTGAACGTACCCTCTGGCCCTCCTGCAGCATACAGTTGTGTGTAAGCACTCATACTTACGCCATATGTATGGTTCAGGCCGAGTTCCAATGACTTGGTTCCATCAAAACTTGCCCCTTGATACTCATTATCTTTTAAATCGCCCTGAATTTCATCTACGACATAGGATTCAAACTCGAATACTGAATCGGCATAACTGATTTCGGGACCAACCATGTAAACTTCCCCTCCCGATTTAGAATAGCCGTATCCGTCTCTGTAGCTATAACCTTCGCCTTGTGCACTAAACAGCACTGGTATCGTAGAGACACCCGGATCTGGACCAATCAGCAGAATTTCAAAGTAATACATGACAGTTGCTCCAAAGGATCCTCTGGCCATCCCGTTTACTGAACCGGCCTGAAAACTCGAAGTGATGTTGCCGATCTGCGGAATGCCGGGACCAAACGTTGCGGTGACATACCCTTCTGCCATGGTGCCCGCTATGGCGAGGCTTAATTCTAGAGATTGTTCGTATTCCTGTGGCTGAGAGTTGTATTGATCAATACCATAATTACCCCCTGCCTGAACCTCGCATTCTCCGACAACTACGGTAGTTGCATTTGGAACCGCTTCAGCGCCATGAAATGGTAGTAAAAAAAATATGAAAATAAGCCCCAGCGCGCGTAAGTTGTTCATTTTCCTCTTCCTCCTTTCCGGTTTCGAAAACCGGTGAATTACCTCGCCGCCTACAGGGCGGGGCATCTAAAAAACTTACATGAGGGGGATTGCAACCTCCTTGCCTCCGCTCCGCATTCATCCCCGTCCACAGGAAGGGGTATTCTGCGTCGGATTTCATAAACATCTTTTCTTTCCAGACAAATCTCAATGTATGTTCCACGCAGGTTACTGAATGTATCGTTTCCCGGTATCGGCATGAATATTTGCGGTCAGGTCAAATGGTGGGGGAATGCTCACATCTTTTGATATGCTGAAGCAACTGACTGGAAGCGAACAAATACTTTTAATTGCAAATTATTTGCCAGAATAACAACCATTTAATTTTTCTACATATTCACAAACAGAGGGTTGCCGATTCCGGTATGGATTTGTAAAAATACTCCGATGTATTTCGGCCTCTTGGAGGCTTGAACTTGCTGAAACCTTCACTGTTATTACATCAGAGCCAATTTTCAAAATTGTAAAGAATCTCGACATTTTTACACTTGATTTTACGATTCCCCGCATTTTTGATGATTTTCAGAGGTCAGTGCAGGTGGTTTAAGTGAAAATAGTTTGATTTTTATACGATTTAGAAATGAAGTTTGACGACAGCGGCCACCAAAGGAGACTATCTTTCGAACCAAATGATTGCATGTAGAGAATGCTACCACAATGAAAGGAAAACCTGTGATATGAAGAGTGGCTCCGGGATGAAAACGACGGAGGGCACGTGACTATTGCGGGAAGCGCGGCAATCTGCATTTTACGGTTCTGCTGAAGCGAATCAACGACTACCATGAGCCAGAGTGGCAGTTATTTCCAGAGGAGCGTATCGTATCATCATCAAACGACACGGATTGAAGGAATAGCAGTAGCGTAACTTTGGAAATTCACGGTGTAGTAACGATATGTGATTATTACGTTCAAGATTTCTGCTTTAAAGATCAGTGACGGTAGAGTTCCGTTTCAAACGCAGCAATCAGTTTTTCGATTGTTTTCTTGCTCTGCCCCCAGTCATATGCCTGCCGTATGCCGAGGCACGGAACTTTACTCGGCTGCGAGAATATTCTCACGCCGCTTATAGTTTCCAGCCGCTTAATTTCTATTTGGATATCCTGCGGACTTTTGATGAGACTCCATGAGCTTTCATGGACTTCCATCGTTCCCGTTTCTTTCTGTGCGTTTCTTACCTCCATGCCCGCACGCTGCACTGCTGACAGCATGGTTTCATATGTTTCATCAAACGGTCTGTCGATCCGTTTCAGATAGAGACTTGAGTTTGCAGAGGGCCTTGCCCACTGAACAAAGGCCAGATCATTCCGTGCCTGACCAAAATCGGGATCCTCTTTCAGGGCTCGGTCAAACATGAGCTTGGCATCGTCATACCGTTCCTGTTTCACGTAGTTCAACCCCTGGCTATAGTTTTTATAGGCGTCAACCGAGGTCGTCGGCTTGCGGTACATTTTTTCCTGTTCCGCCGCACTGACCGCCACACCGAGCGAGGAAAGAATGTCGTCCGCGATTTTGTCTTCCAGGGAAAAGAGATCGGCATAGGAACCCGTCGCCATGGCGGTATTGGAAATAACGCCCGTTGCCACCTTGACGAACCGGGCCGTCAATCGGAACGTTTCTCCTACCTGCTGGAAGGCCCCCGTAACGACTGTCTCGGCGCCGACCATCTGTCCTGCCTTGGCCGCTTTTGCTTCATCCACCACGCCCATTTGTCCCAGGCTGATTTCATCAAGGGCCGCAGAAAGTCGCTGCCGTTCCACAATCTGTATCGTCTTCACATGGGCAAGCTTGGTGGTCAGTGTTTCCACGATGCCCTCGGAAAGCCATTCGAGATCGGTGTCCTTTGTCAGGTTGGTGAAGGGGACAATGGCAATAACACTCGCATTTTGCTGTGCCGCCACTCCCGGGGAAACGGAGATGACTACGACAAGAATGATAGTGTAAATAATCTTTTTCATTTCAATCCTCTCTGCCTGTCAGTTTCCGCACCAGCCGGATCGTATACCGGAAAAACAACTCGCGTTTTTTGGGTGTATGCCCAAGTGTTGTGAGAATGTACCAACAAAAAATCCTGAAAGAACCGCCTGTCTTAATAATCGTCTATCCCCAATCTGTAAGGTCGCAGCGGTGAGGAAAGTAAGTTTGATAAGCTCTTATTTCCTTGTATGAAAAATAATAGGAAAGTTCCGGTTGTCTGTCAATTACTTTCACCGCGATGTTCCACTCAATCGGCAACGCGTTATGGCGGAATGTAATCATCCCGGGAACAGTATTGATGACGCGCATCATCACATCTCGTATTGTTCTCCTGATTTTTGTGGCGGCCGGAAAAGACTTCATAAAAAGATCGCATCTTGTCCGAAAGTCACCGTGTGATGTATCGGATCGGTTGTAATTTTTGAGGAATATGCGTCTCAAAGGGATGAGGGAAAGATGCCGGCAACGACGCGCATGCATTCAGGAAGGTCATATCCACATACAAACAGATGCATGCAATCGCAACAGATATGAGATTTCCAGACATAAGACTCATATCGTGGAGCGGCATGTTTGCAAGCCCCGCCTCTTCCGTGAACCTCATCTTTTTGAACTTCCCCGACCAGGATCCGACGGGCTGTGTGATATTTCTGATACAAGACCAAACATCCACAACACGTTAAAACCATCCATTTCACTCACTCCACAGCCATAAGACAAATACCGATGATGGTGTGTCGGCTTTTCCCGGCAGGGCCTGCGGTACATTCTCATGATCGGCCGATCTAATTTCCGAGGAATCATCCATCCGAACTCCGAAGATAATTTCAGACACCTGCCGATTGTGCTGTTTGATCTGTCACCTTATTCTACATTTGACAAGGAAGATGTCAAAAGCTCAGGATCAATAGCTGACGGGAAAGAAAACATGGGAACTCTCATAAAATCTTCTGAAGTGGAAGATAAGGGGCGCTACCCGGAGGAACTGGCAACCTGTCGCAGGACTAAAACCGGCCTGGAGCTGTTCCTGAGACCGATCAAGGTTTCCGATGAGCCGCTTCTGATGGATCTCATGCACGGTCTTTCCGACAAAAGTCTTTATACACGATTTTTTACAACATGGAGGGCGATGCTTGAGGGGCAAATCCCGGAACTGGCCATGGTCGATTATGAACGGGCAATGGCGATAGCGGCCATCGCCATGAAAGACAGCATGCCGGAAAAAGAGGAATTCATCGGAGTGGGACGCTACTATCTCCACCCGGAACGGCACACAGCCGTGATTGCCTTTGCCGTTCGAGACGATTACCAGAACCAGGGAATCGGACAGGTGCTCCTGTCGTATCTCACCGATCTGGCCCGGCGCCAAGGCCTGCTCGGGTTCACGGCAGCGGTCCTGACCGACAATGAGACCATGCTCCATGTTTTTGCGAAGACATTCAAAATAAAAAAAGAAATGACCGTTTCTACAGGAGTCGATATACTCATGATGACCTTCAGGGAGATGAAGCCTGAGGGAACCGTCAATCCTGAGAGGCCGGACAGTGCCATAGTTTCTCCTTCCTTTGCAGAACGCAGCCACCATTCATGGAACACCACTTCACAGGCACATTCTTTTGAAGACCATATTATTCACACGATTGTACGTCAGCCTTCGTAACCGGGCCTCATGGCACAAAAGGAACTGTGACTTTCAACTTCAGAGATATTTGTGAGATTGCTGACCGGGCACCGTATTCCCCGAGCCATGAAAACTGATGACAATTGCCACTAAAAGAAACTATCTTTCGATGTCAAAAAATTGCATGTAGAATAATGCAATCACAAGAAAAGCGAAACCTGTGACATGAAGAGTGTCTCCGGTATGAAAAAATGCCGACCGCATTACCTGTCCATCGTTCCCATCAATCGCTGCTTTAACAATGTGTATCTTTTTTCGGTCTTGTTGTTCTTGACAGCTATCGCTATCGCTTTTTTCGTTCCCACGATGACGACGAGTTTTTTCCCTCTGGTGACACCGGTATAAAGCAAATTTCTTTGTAGCAACACATAATGCTGCATCATAATCGGGATGACCACTGCCGGATATTCGGAGCCCTGGGACTTGTGGATCGAAACCGCATAGGCATGGACGAGCTCGTCAAGGTCTGAATAATTATAGGAAACCTCCCTGTCATCCATTGATACGATGACCTCCTTTTCCTCATCACTGATAGAAATAATCCTGCCGATATCGCCATTATAGACCTCTTTATTATAATTATTCACTATCTGCATGACCTTTTCATTGACCTTGAAGAGTCTTCCGCCTCGTGACACACCTTCATCTCCCGGATTGAGAGCTTTCTGAAGCTCCACATTGAGGTTGCCGGCGCCTGCTGTTCCTCGGTGCATCGGAGTCAATACCTGGATGTCATTGACGGAGTCAAAACCGAATCTCTTGGGAATTCTCTCGTTGACCAGGTGGATGATCATTTCCACTACCTTCTCCGGCTCTTTTTGTTCAATGAAATAGAAATCATCCAATCTGTCCTTACCGGCACTCAGATTCGGGATGATACCTTTATTGATTGCATGGGCATTGGTGATAATAGAGCTTTCCCTGGCCTGCCGGAAAATCTCATGTAACTGAACCACCGGAGCTATTCCGGAGTCTATGATATCGCGGAGGACATTACCGGCCCCGACTGAGGGAAGCTGGTTTACGTCGCCCACCATGATGAATGTTGATGTCGGAGGAATCGCTTTCAGCAGATGATGCATTAACAGCGTGTCGATCATGGAAGCCTCATCGACAATCAACAGCTGGCAATCAAGCGGGGATTCTTCATTCTTTTGGAATCCCCCCTTTTTAAGATTGAATTCCAGCAGGCGATGAATGGTCCTGGCCTCATAATGAGTAGCTTCCGACATTCTTTTAGCTGCGCGGCCGGTGGGTGCGGCCAGTAGGATTTTCGCATGCCTGGCGGCGAAGATCTTGAGGATCGCATTTATAATAGTCGTTTTGCCTGTGCCGGGACCGCCGGTAATCACCATGACCTTGTGTTCCGTCGATCGTTGGACCGCTTCGATCTGTTTGTCGGCAAGATGAATGGACAGCTTCTCCTGTACCCACTGAATGGCTTTGCCGGAATCGATCTTGCTGATGCTCTGGGGCACATTGGCAAGTGTAGTAAGGCGGGTTGCAAGATTTTTTTCTGCGAAATGATAACCTGCGAGATAGACCGCTTTTTTGTTCTCTCGAAATTCGGCAAGATCTACTTTGAGGTCCTCAATGACGATCCGCTTTGCTACAGATACGGCACTCATTGCCTTGACGATGGTTTCCCGTTCAATGTCCAGCATGTCTTTGCACTGCTTGATCAGGAGTTCATACGGATAAAACACATGACCTTCATCGGCAAGTTCCTGAAGAACATAAAGAATGCCGGCCTCTGCCCTTAGATCCGAATCTTTGGTGAATCCGAGTTTTTCTGCGATCTTGTCCGCTGTGACAAAGCCAATGCCGAAGATGTCTGTGGCCAGACGATATGGATTTTCCTGGACGACTTTGATGGAACCGTTGCCGTACTGTTTATAGATCTTTGCCGCGTAGCCGGAACCCACACCATGGGTCTGAAGGAATATCATGACTTCCCTGATTTCCTTCTGCTCTTCCCATGCTTTTCTGATCATTTCGATACGCTTCCGGCCGATTCCCTCGATATCAACAAGTTTGTCAATATCGTTTTCGATCACTTCAAGTGTTTTCTCTTTGAATTTCTTTACGATACGCTTGGCCATGACCGGACCGATGCCCTTGATCAGGCCGGAACCCAGGTATTTTTCAATGCCGTGAACGCTGGCGGGAGTGGTTGTTTGACAGAAGACTATCTTAAACTGTTCACCGTATTGGGGGTTGTTTGTCCACTCGCCCTTCATTTTAATGATTTCACCTGGAGTGGGATTGACGATATTGCCGACTATTGTTACCAGCTCGCTACGACCAGAGACCTTGATCTTAGCGACAGTATAGCCCGTCTCCTCGCTGGTGAAGGTGATCCGTTCTATCTGACCCTGAAGATTATCAAGTTGCCGGCTCATTGTGGTCCTATGGCACAGAAACCTTCGGGTTGTCAAATGCCATCAGTGGATAACGAAACCCTCCACCCATCAAGAAAACATTCATTTGAATGAGTATTTTTTTATCCAAATGATAGGTGCATTGATGAACGCAGGGACCGAACGGACAGTGGTCCCTGCCGGAATCCAGTAAACGCATATCATCAGTGGGAGGTCTCATTATTTTGAGACGATAGTATCACACTGTCATCAACTTTAGAATAAGGAGGAATTCTGCCGTACCCATCTCATTTTTTCATACTCGCAGGTTATATTTCTTGAGAGAATTGCAATGATATGTCAAAATGAGTGGCAAAAGTGAGGGAGGTGAGTTCTATGAAAAAATTTGCATTATCAATCATATGTGTTGTTGTGACATTCTGTATGGTGGGAGTAAGTCAGCCATTTGCGGAAGATGGCATGGATCTCAAGTTTGCCACCGAATCAAATAGCGTCTGGATTCTGGACAAAGCAACACACCAGCTGGTATTTCTGCAATACGAGGGGAAAAATGTCTGGAAATCCAATATTGCACATGTGCCTGCCGAATTTATTCTTGATGAAAGCGAGATAAAGGCTGTGGGGATGCGTGGAACATCTCTTTTTGTTTGCGACAAATCCCAGGGGTTGGTTGTCTTATTTGAGGTATCAAAAGATCGATCGGTAACAACGTATCCGGTAATCTCTGCACGGGAGGCATTGAAGCCGCCAGGCAAGTGAAGAAAAAAGAAAAGTCGTATGTCGATCGTTCATATCGATCATTCCTTAAACTTTTTGTGCATCGCTTGTGCCGAGACAGACTGAAAGCCGGCCATCTTAAGTATTTCTGATCAGCCGATGCCGAAGATTTTATCAACGTTGCTTCTCACTCGTAAAGAGACAACCGTCACCTCCATGCTGCCGCAACATTAATGCATTACCTTGCTGTAATAGGTTATTACTTCGGCAACAATAAATGTCAAAGCCGTCATTCTCGTGACAACGGGAATCCAGAATTGGCCTGTCATGCCGGATCAAGTCCGGCATGACAGTTGATATGTTTAATTGCCGCAGTAATAACAGGGTGTTTAAACATTTTGCCTGACGATCGGACGACACAAATAGGTGATTTTTCTTTTGGAGACAAAAAAAGGCACTCCGCAATCACTTGTAATCACGGAGTGCCTTCTGTCAGTGATATCAATGCTTATAGAACTTTGACGTTAGCAGCGGCGGGGCCTTTCTTGCCCTGCTCGATGTCAAAGGACACGCGCTGGTTTTCGTACAGAACCTTAAAGCCTTCGTTCTGGATAGCGCTGTAATGAACAAATACATCGCCGCCTTCATCGTTTTCGATGAAGCCGAACCCTTTGCTTTCATTGAACCATTTTACGGTACCATTCTTCATTGTAGCAATCCTCCTTTCTTAATTTTCTAAAGTTAGATTAACTACATGCAAGCAAAAAACTGAAGTCTGAAGACTGAAAGTTCAGATGCTTCAGTTTGTACCTCAAAATGTTTCAATTCTAACTTTACCGCACCCTAGTAACTATCTATCACAAGAGCACCTTATTGCGACGGCACTATATAGCATTTTCCATGCAAGTCAAGTTATTTCTTTAACGTTGGGCGTGTATTGCATGACGGCATGCCCCTCATTGTTCCGCACAACACAAATGATATGATTTCTAAGCCGCCTATACGGCGGTGAACGATACCTGAAAATCCACCATGCAAACAATCAGCTTAGAAGGCATTGATGATCTTGCAATCATAGCCTGATAACACGATTGAGGCGGTAGCAAAGGGGCTTGCAGTTTTAATACATAATGGTCAAATGTATTTTTCTTATCACGCGTTGTGCGGTTTCATTGAATCATTGGGTTGAGATGGAGAACAGGTTACGGAAAGCCATCAGCAACTGTGGAAGATGAAATATTAACTGGGATTACAGTAACATTGAGTGTGTCTCCGCGATGAAAAAGCGGGGTGCATACTGATATTCCGAGGTAAAGAAGCTTCATTGGCAATTAATCTTTCCCACGGCAAACAGAAAAAAACTCAAACCATTCCTGCTTGTGGGATATAAATGTGGGGTAGCACAGATTACACTAAAAGAGAAGGGGTCGAGCATGACAGCTGACCCCTTCATTTTATTTATGGTAGTCCCACGGGGAATCGAACCCCGGTTTCCGGCGTGAGAGGCCGGCGTCCTGACCGCTAGACGATGGGACCATGGCTGGGGGACAAGGATTCGAACCTCGGTAGCAGGATCCAGAATCCTGAGTCCTACCACTAGACGATCCCCCAAGAGAATCGACGATTCGAAAGGTACCGCTTAGATAATTCACCCTGAAAAGTCAAGTACAAAATTCAGGCCCGACGGGTGCCGCCATATCGCACGGCATCGCGGATCCGTCGGATTACCGTTTCTTTTCCCAGCGTCATCATCACGTCGTCGAGGCCCGGGCTGACCGTTTTTCCCGTGAGGGCGACCCGTATGGGCTGAGCGATGAATTTGAGCTTTGTCTCCCGTTTCTCGGCAATGTTTCTCAAGAGGGTCTCAATACCTTCCTTTGTCAGATCATTCAGGAGGGCCAGTTCGTCCGCCACGGCTTCGAGATGCCCCTTTGCATCATCCGTCAGGAATTTTTCAGCGGCGGCGGCATCATACTCGACACTATCCTGAAAGTAGAAAGCGCCGAAATCAGCCATTTCCACAAGCGTTTTTGACCGTGCCTTTAAATCGCCCGCCACTTTCATCACCTGTGAAACGTCGGGAACCGCCAATCCGAGCTTTTCAAAAAACGGATGAACCTCTTCGGCAAGTTGCCTTCCCGGACGCTCCTTGATATAGTGCTGGTTCAGCCAGAGAAGTTTGTCGGGATTGAATACGGCAGCGGATTTCCCCACTGCATCGAGGTCGAAGAGATTGATCAGTTCCTCAGTCGAGAAAATCTCCTGGTCTCCGTGAGACCACCCCAGCCGCACCAGATAATTGACAAGCGCTTCCGGGAGGTATCCCATCTCCTTGTATGCCATGACCGACGTGGCGCCATGGCGTTTGCTCAGACGCGCCTTGTCGGAACCGAGGATCATGGGAACATGGCCGAAGTGTGGGATATCGTATCCCAATGCTTCGTAAAGGAGAATCTGTCGGGGCGTGTTGTTCAGATGATCGTCACCGCGAATGACGTGGGTGATACCCATCTGAGCATCATCGACGACAACGGCGAAATTATAGGTGGGATATCCGTCACCCCGCTCAATGATAAGGTCGTCCAGTTCCTCATTGTTGAAGGTCACCGTCCCTTTTATCATGTCTTTGACAACAGTGGTCCCCACGTGGGGGGCTTTGAAACGGACAACCGAGTTATCCGTCCCTGAAATATTTCTTTCTCGGCAGGTGCCGTCATATTTCGGTTTTCTTCCTTCGGCGAGGGCTTTCTTCCGTTTCTCGTCGAGTTCTTCAGGCGTGCACACACAGTAATACGCCTTCCCCTCGCTGATGAGCTTTCGTACCATTTCACGGTGAATCTCGACGCGTTCCGCCTGGAAGTAAGGTTCTCCATCCCAGTCAAGACCCAGCCATCTCATGGCATCCAGTATGGCATGCGTCGATTCTTCGGTTGAACGAAGCTGATCCGTATCTTCAATCCTCAGAATAAACCTTCCCCCGTGATGCCGCGCATACAGCCAGTTAAACAGCGCCGTCCTTGCTCCGCCTATATGAAGATATCCCGTGGGAGAAGGGGCGAATCTCGTTACAATCATATTTTTCTCCGTCATTGTTCCACATCCTTTTTATCATGGGAGCCGATCGACCGGCATTATATTGAAGAAATTTTTTCATCCAAGCGTGACTTTTTTACAACACTCTCCACCGACATTTTTTGCAGGCTCGACGTCATGCTCCCGCCCGGCGGTTATTCCGCCATTTACAATTTCCAAGATACCCTGGTACGTATATTGCTTAGCGGAAATGGAAGTAATCTCACGAAGTAACATTTTTGTCAAGGGAGGAATACATCAGCGCCCGGATTCGGACGAACGGTGACATGACCCGATCGTTACGAACGGCAAATGAGAAAAAAGCTCCTGATTGTGTCTAAAAACGGATCATAATAGTCAAAATTTACTTGACATGAGAGACATATTATAATTAATTCATCCTCTTTACTTGCGAAACATTTGAAGAGGAATTTTCAGCGTTATCATGAAGATCAACGTGAACACCATATCCAACGAAGGGCTGAAGCGGGAGGCCTTGTATGATAAGGACTGGCTGATTGAACTGCTGCCGGCTCGGGACAGGGCTCCGTTCGAAATTGACACGGTTTCCATAACGTGTTCCGCATCAAAGGTGGGAAGAACCGTCTCGATGTCTTTGACGATCGTGACGAATCTTTATCTTGAATGTTGCCGATGCCTGAAGGAATTCATTCTTCCGGTCTCTTCCGAATTCACCTATACGCTGCTTCCGGCTGAGATAATGCCCCGGACGGAAGAACTTGAATTGACCGGCGATGATCTCGTGTTCGGTTATTATACGGATGATACGATTGATGTTGATCCTCTTATTTTTGAACAGATTGTTCTTCAGATTCCCGTTAAACCGCTGTGCTCGGAATCATGCAGGGGTCTGTGCCCCCGGTGCGGGATTGATCGTAACATTGAATCGTGTGATCATGAAAATGAAGATGAACGTAAAAGTCCCTTTGCAATATTAAAGAATTTACACATCGATACCGGTAAAAAAACGAAAAGAGGGTAACTGTATGGCAAATCCTGTTAAAAGACATTCAAAATCGAGAAAGAACAAGAGGAGATCTCACGATGCACTGACAGCTCCGACAACGTCGGTGTGCCCTCAGTGTAACGAGCACAAGTTGCCACATAGAGCATGTCCTCATTGTGGTTTCTACAAGGGGAGAGAAGTTATTTCGGCAGACAGACTTTCCTGATACGGCTCATTCATCTCCGAGAGTAATACGATCATGGGTAAAATCGGCATCGTTTTCCCCGGTCAGGGCTCCCAGTATGTTGGGATGGGGAAGGATCTTTACGAACAATTTGAAGAAGTGAGACGCATCTTCGAGGAAGCCGGGGATATCCTGAATATCGACATGAAAGAGCTCTGCTTCGACGATCCCCGGAAAGTGCTCGACCAAACGGTTAATACGCAAATTGCCGTTTTTACGGTTAATGTTGCAGCATACCGGGTATTCGAGCATGAAATCGGTATTAAACCGTTCGTCATGGCGGGCCACAGCCTGGGCGAGTACAGCGCTCTTCATGCGGCTGACGCCGTCACGTTTGCCGATGCCCTGACACTCGTCCGCGCCCGTGGAAGATATCAGCAGGAGGCGGTGCCATCCGGTACCGGATGCATGGCCGCCGTTATGGGTGTCCCGAAAGAAACCATCGAGACCATCTGTCGGGAAATCGGCACGACACAGGAGAGCGTCGTCGAGGTTGCCACATACAATGCGCCGAGTCAGTTCGTCATCTCGGGTAATACCGAAGCTGTTGAAGAAGCCCTTCGAACCGCGAAAGAGCGAGGGGCTAAGCGAGCAGTCAAGCTTCCTATCAGTGTCCCCTGTCACAGCAGCCTCCTTGACGAGGCGGCGCGGCGGTTCGAGGTTGACATGAACACCGTGACAGTGAGAGATGGTTCAATAAGGGTCATTTCGAACTGCGATCCTTCCCGTTTTTTTTCACGGGAAAGTACGAGATCACTTCTGACGAAGCTTGTCAACTCCCCGGTCCGATGGCAGGAAACGGTGGAGCACATGATAGCGATGGGAGTCGATACGATCATCGAAACGGGCCCGAAACGAACACTGTCCGGGCTGATTAAAAGAATAGACACCACTGTTAAAACACTAAATATCGAGGATGCCGAGTCCTTGGATAAAGCGAGAGCCGGTCTGAATGATAACGAAACGATTAATGTACAATGATGGGAAAACAGCCCTGGTGACGGGAGGATCACGGGGAATCGGACGAGCGACAGCAATAACATTGGCGGAAACAGGCGCCTTTATGTTCGTCAATTATCGCGAGGATACGAGGGGAGCTGAAGAAACCCTTCGGACCATCATGGATAATGGGGGGAACGGTGAGATCTGCAGATTCGATATATCCGATTTCCAGGGAGTACATGAAGCGATCGAGGAAATGATCGACAAGAAAGGATCTATGGATATTCTGGTGAATAATGCATCAGTGTCCATCGACGGCCTGTTCGTCAGGACCAAAGAACAGGACTGGGACACCATCATCAATACCAATCTGAAAGGTACGTTCAACTGCTGCAGGGCTGTTGTGAAGCATATGATGAAACAGCGCCGGGGTCGAATCATCAATATTTCTTCCGTCGTCGCAGAGATGGGAAATGCCGGTCAGGCATGCTATTCCACTTCCAAGGCGGGGATCATCGGGTTGACGAAGTCACTGGCACGGGAACTTGGACCCCGAAACATCTTAGTCAACGCGATTGCTCCCGGATTCATCACAACCGACATGACCGCTTCCATTTCAGACGAGATACGGAATAAACTGATTGAGCAAATTCCGCTGTCGCGTCTGGGCACGCCGAGAGACGTCGCCGGCGTGGTGGCTTTTCTATCTTCACCGGACGCTGATTACATAACAGGACAGGTTATTCATGTAAACGGGGGCGGCTATATGTAACCATACGACGCTGAAGGCGGGGTGATGGATTCAATCGCCCATCAGGGCAACCCGGTTCATAGAAGCGGCAAGGAAGCTGTCTCGCCCACGATCAGCGATTGATGCAAATTATCCGCTACTGTGGATAGTGGAAATGCGCATCGATTTTAAAGCTTCGAGATTTAAACCTCTTCTTGCTCAAAAATAGCAAATAAGATAAAAAGCGAAAAATATAAATGCAGTTTCGATGCGACTAAAGGAGGATACCTTAAAATGACCATTGAAGAGCGCGTGAAAAATATCATCATTGAACAGCTTAATGTCTCAGAAGAAGAATGTGTCCCTGAAGCAAAATTTATCGACGATCTGGGAGCCGACTCACTCGACCTCGTCGAACTTATCATGGCGATGGAAGATCATTTCGGACTCGAAATTTCCGACGATGATCTGGCAAAAATTACAACCATTCAGGATGTCATCGACTACATCACGGCGCGGGTCTGATAAAACAAGAGGAAACGAGAGGAACTGCCGGTGAAGAAAAGAGTGGTTGTAACCGGACTGGGCACGATAAATCCACTGGGAAGCACCGTGGATGAAACATGGAAGGGCATCTGTGCCGGCACATCGGGAATCGCGGAAATTACGAAGTTTGACGCAACACACTTGAGAACGAGGATTGCCGGTGAACTGAAGAACTTTGATCCCTTATCATTCCTGAACCCGAAAGAAATCCGCCGGTTGGACAATTTTATTATTTATGCCCTCGCATCTTCCGAAATGGCGCTGAACGATTCCAGGCTTGTCATTGACAAACACCGGGCTGAACGGGTCGGGGTCTTCCTGGCATCCGGCATCGGCGGCATCTCTACGATCGAAAAAGAGCATGAAGTCCTCCTCACCGGTGGATCGAAGAAAATTTCACCATTTTTCATTCCGGGCGCCCTCCCGAATCTCGCGGCGGGAAACGTGGCCATTAAATTCGGCGCGAAAGGACCCATCAGCTGTCCGGTGACGGCATGCTCCGCAGGAAATAACGCAATCGGTGAAGCATACAGGACCATAACATTCGGTTACGCCGACGTCATGATTGCAGGGGGTGTTGAAGCGGCCATAACTCCCATCGCCATTGCAGGATTTAATGCCATGCGCGCATTGTCGACGAGAAATGATGATCCTCAACGGGCAAGCAGGCCGTTCGACCGGGATCGGGACGGTTTCGTCATGGCCGAGGGTTGTGGCGTGGTGATTCTGGAAGAAATGAATCACGCATTGCGGAGGGGCGCTTCAATATACGCCGAAGTCGCGGGGTACGGATTAACTTGTGACGCTTATCATGTCGCGGCGCCGCCGCCGGGACATCCGGGTGCTGAGCGATGCATGCGCCTGGCCCTGGAAGACGCCTGTTTCGAAGCGGCAAGAATCGATTATATCAATGCTCACGGCACAGCGACGCACCTTAATGACGAATATGAATTGGAAGCAATACAGAGAGTGTTCGGCAACGGGGACCGTGAACCGGCGGTGAGCTCCACAAAATCCATGACGGGGCACCTCCTTGGTGCCGCCGGGGGCGTGGAAGCGATAATTTCGATCAAATCCATCGTCGACGGAGTCATTCCTCCAACGACCAACCTGGACAATCCCATCGAGGCGCGGGGCATCAACCTTGTTCCCCACACAATGCAAAAGGGAGATATACACGCCGTCATGTCAAATGCTTTTGGATTCGGCGGGGTTAATACGGCTGTCATCTACAAGAAATTCGAAACACAGGAAATATAACAGTGCATATCATCATTGGTGCCGACCATGCAGGATTCTTCCTTAAGGAAGAAATTAAAAAGTATCTTCGTGAACTGAATAATGACGTGACCGATGTGGGAACATGGAGTGACCAATCGGTCGATTACCCCGACTTCGGTTCCTCCGTAGCCGAGCGGGTGTCATCCGGTGAAATCGAAAGAGGAATTCTCATATGCGGCTCCGGTGTCGGCATGTCAATCGTGGCCAATAAATTTCCTCACGTGAAAGCGGTACTGGCCATGGACACGGAAACGGCAACGATGAGCAGGAAACACAACGACACGAATATCCTTACCCTCGCGGCACGAAGAACCGACGGAGAAACGGCAAAGGAAATTGTCGCCGTCTGGCTCGCAACCGAATTCGAAGGGGGCCGACACGCGCAGCGGCTGAAAAAAATAGAAACTATAGAAAAAAAATTCATTTCGGTATAAAGTAGCGGCGTTTCCAGCCGTCATTTCAATTACGATACGGAGTGACATAACAGGATTCGCTTAAACATGAAACCGAATTAAGGAGGAACGAGGGAATGTCAATGCTGTCAAAAATCGACCCGGAAATAGCTCGCGCCATCATGTTGGAAACAAAGCGACAGGCGGGAAAGATCGAACTCATCGCATCGGAAAATTTCGTCAGTGAAGCGGTGCTTGAGGCACAGGGATGTGTTATGACCAACAAATACGCCGAGGGCTACCCGGGAAAGCGATATTACGGCGGATGCGAATTTGTCGACATGGCTGAAAGCCTTGCCATTGAAAGGGCAAAACAGTTGTTCGGAGCTGATCATATCAATGTTCAGCCTCATTCGGGAACCCAGGCCAACATGGCGGTTTACTTTGCAACCATCCAGCCGGGCGACACGATTCTCGGCATGAATCTGTCACACGGGGGGCATCTTTCTCACGGCAGCCCGGCCAACTTCTCCGGTCGACTTTATGACGTGGTTTCATACGGCGTCGACAAAGAAACGGAAACCATCGATTTCAATGAAGTGGAAGACCAGGTAAAACAGCATAAGCCGAAGCTGATCGTGGTCGGGGCCAGCGCCTATCCGCGGAAAATCGATTTTGAAGTATTCCGCGATATAGCAGATAAAGGCGGCGCCATTATCATGGCTGATATCGCCCATATTGCCGGCCTTGTGGCAGTGGGACTCCATCCGGACCCCGTTCCCGTCTGTGAATTCGTCACAACGACAACCCATAAAACATTACGGGGCCCGAGAGGCGGAATGATCATGTGCAAGGAAAAGTATGCCACGGTTCTGAACAGCAGGGTATTTCCCGGCAGTCAGGGAGGACCGCTCATGCATGTCATCGCAGCCAAGGCCGTCGCGTTCAAAGAGGCTCTTTCCGACGACTTTAAGAGCTACCAGAAGCAGATCATCTCAAATGCCCGGGCCATGGCGGAAGAGCTGAAGGCGCACGATTTCCGCCTTGTTTCCGGCGGAACGGATAATCACCTCATGCTCGTGGATCTCACCAACAAGGGCATAACCGGCAAAGACGCCCAGGAAGTGCTCGATCTTGCGGGTATTACGGCAAACAAAAACGGCATTCCTTTCGACACACGGGGTCCGCAAGTCACCAGCGGCATACGTCTGGGAACACCTGCGGTCACCACGCGCGGCATGAAAGAGGATGAAATGAAACAAATTGCCCGTTTGATTGCCCATGTCGTTGAAGATATCCACGATGAGAAACGGATAGATGACGTGAAGAAAGAGGTTGGAGATCTCTGTGCGAGATTCCCCCTGTACGGAGAACGACTTGCCGACTAGATGCGGGCTTCGGAGGAGACGGTGATCCTGCGGATACATGCGGTGCAGCCGAGCATCGGAATCACAACAACAGGTTGGAACCCCGCTGCCATGGAAATTAAATCTGAAATTTACGATGAACGGAATAAGAAAGGGGGCACGGAAACCGAACAGTCAAATCCGGGACGTCGACCGGGGGAACCGCGTCCCAGTTGGGACCAATACTTCATGGATATTGTGGAGCTTGTGGGAAAACGATCCACCTGTCTGAGGCGGAAAGTCGGCGCCATCCTCGTCAAGGATAAGAGAATCCTGACCACCGGCTACAACGGCCCTCCCATGGGAATCGCCCACTGCTCTGAAACGGGCTGCCTGAGAGATGAATGGAATATTCCCTCCGGTGAGCGGCACGAGCTTTGCCGCGGCCTCCATGCCGAGCAAAATGCTATTATCCAGGCGGCGTATCATGGGATAACCATCAACGGAGCAACCCTTTACTGTTCCAATTTACCCTGCATCATTTGTTCGAAAATGATCATAAACGCAGGAATCAAAGAAATTATATACCGGCACGGATACGCCGATAAACTCGCCGAAGATATGCTGAAGGAAGCCGGCATCGAGGTGCGCAGGTTGTGAAATGCCCGTTCTGTTCAAATGGTGAAAATAAGGTCATCGATTCCCGTATCAGCAAAGAGGGGAACGCCATACGCCGAAGGAGAGAATGTCTCGCCTGCGGAAAGCGATTCACCACATACGAGTTCGTTGAAGAAATGCTCCCCATGGTCGTGAAAAAGGACGGCAGGAGAGAGGCCTTCGACCGGGGGAAAATCCTGGCGGGATTGAAAAAGGCCTGTGAAAAGCGCACTATAAGCATGGACGTCATTGAAGACATCGTTGATTCGATCGAGCGTGAGTGCCAGGACCTTCAGCTCAAGGAAATCCCGACATCAATTATCGGTGAAAAGGTCATGAACAAGCTGCAGCGGCTTGACGGTGTGGCCTACGTTCGATTTGCCTCCGTCTATCGGGAGTTTAAAGACCCGAATGAATTTGTGGAACAGCTCAAGGATTTTCTGACCGAAAAAGAACGAAAAACAGACTAGGTTCATCACGTTCAGTAAAGAGAGTCGCGTCATGTTTACCGGAATCGTCGAGGCCACAGGTACCGTCAAGAATATAACTCGAAAAGGAGAAGACGCCCGTCTGGAAGTCGATACATCCATGGATCTCGGCGATGTCATGATCGGTGACAGTATCGCCGTCAGCGGCGCATGCCTGACCGTCACGGAACTGCGGCGCAGCGGGTTTATTGCCGATGTATCTGCTGAGACGCTCGATAAAACAATCCTGAAGGCCATGAAGCAGGGTAATACCGTCAATCTGGAAAAAGCCCTGAAATTAAATTCCTTCCTGGGCGGCCACCTCGTGCTCGGTCACGTTGACGGCATCGGAACGATCTGTGATCGATTCGACAAATCCACTTCCATCATTTTAGGGATTGAAATCGACACGAATTTGAGTAAATACGTGGTGGAAAAAGGATCGATTGCAATCGACGGGGTCAGCCTCACGGTAAACAGATGTGAAAGAAACAGATTGTATGTCAACATCATTCCTCACACAGCCCGGGCAACAACACTGGAATCCAAAAAAGTACGGGATCGTGTAAACATTGAAACAGATATACTGGGCAAATACATAGACAAACTCCTCCACCCCGATAAAGAATCCGCCATCACCATGGATTTCTTGTCGGAGCATGGATTTGTAAAATAAATGAGAAGGTTGTAGGTTGGAAGCACAATGCCGATAAGCAAAATTGAAGATGCAATTGAAGACATTAAAAACGGCCGGATGATCATCCTTGTCGACGATGAGGATCGAGAAAATGAGGGTGACCTCTGCATGGCGGCGGAGCATGTAACAGCCGACGCAATTAACTTTATGGCAAAATTCGGCAGGGGGTTGATCTGCCTTACCCTGTCCAACGATGTGGCTGACCGGTTAAACATCCCGTTGATGGTGGGAAACAATCAATCACGTTTCGGAACGGCTTTCACCATCTCAATCGAGGCACGAAAAGGAGTAACGACGGGGATTTCCGCCGCCGACAGGGCAACGACGATCCTCACGGCAGTCGCCGACGGCACGACGCCCGATGACATCGTCAGTCCCGGGCATGTATTCCCCATTCGAGCCAGGGACGGCGGGGTTCTCGTAAGAACGGGTCAGACAGAAGGTTCCGTCGACCTGGCCCGTCTGGCGGGACTTAAAGAGGCGGGCGTCATTTGCGAAATCATGAAAGATGACGGCACCATGGCTCGAATGCCCGATCTGGAAATCTTCGCCGAAGAACATGGGCTCAAGATAGTGACCATCGCCGATCTCATCGATTTCAGGATGCAGCATGAAAGTCTCGTGCGGCGTGTCGCCTGCGCATCATTACCGACACTGTTCGGAGGGGATTTCAAGGTCATCGTCTATGAAAATGATGTGAACGATTCGGAAAACATTGCGCTCGTCAAGGGGGAAATTCAGCCGGAAGACGATGTCCTTGTGAGGGTCCATTCGGAATGCCTGACGGGGGATGTCTTCGGTTCGGAACGGTGCGACTGCGGCGATCAGCTTCACGCGGCCATGAGCATGGTCGAAAAGGAAGGCAAAGGCGTCATCGTCTACATGCGGCAGGAAGGACGGGGCATCGGCCTGGCGAACAAGATCAAGGCATATCACCTGCAGGAACACGGACGGGACACGGTGGAGGCGAACATTGAACTGGGGTTCAAACCGGATTTGAGAGATTACGGTATCGGCGCACAGATCCTCGTCGATCTCGGTGTCAGAAAAATGCGGCTCATGACCAATAATCCCAAGAAAATCGTCGGCCTTCAGGGATACGGCGTTGAAGTGACGGACCGGGTGCCCATAGAAATCGAACCGACAACAAGCAGTCGTCACTATCTTGAAACAAAAAAGAAAAAAATGGGGCATCTCCTGAACATATGACAACAGGAAATGTATCGGTCGTGGCGCATGTGCGGGACGTTCCGGCAACCATAGGACAAATGTTCGCCCCGAGCCGGGTGATACAGCCCCGGTAACATGAGAGATCACCGTTCAATTCTCATCGGAAATGCATGGAGAACGTAAGGGAAAAGCGGCTGCCTGCCCCGACAAGCGGCTGCACGATCCATAAACGACGACAACTAACTGAAAATGGAGAGATGATCATGGCGAAAACGCTGGAAGGAAAAATAATTGCGAAGGGATTGAAATTTGCCATTGTCGTGAGTCGTTTTAACGATTTTATCTGCAGTAAACTCGTCGACGGCGCTCTGGACGGATTGATCAGAGCCGGTGCGGATGAAAAAGACATCACCGTCGCTAAAGTGCCGGGAGCTTTTGAAATACCGATAGCAGCAAAAAAACTGGCAAAAAGCGGAAAGTATGATGCAGTCATCGGCCTCGGCGCCGTGATTCGGGGTTCTACCCCTCATTTCGAATATGTGAGTGCGGAAGTCTCCAAAGGTATCGCCACCGTTTCACTGGAAACAGAAGTCCCGATAGCTTTTGGAGTCATCACTACGGACACGCTTGAGCAAGCCATAGAACGCGCCGGATCGAAGTCGGGCAACAAGGGATGGGATGCGGCGCTTTCAGCCATTGAAATGGCGAATCTTTTCAAATTGATGTAATCAGGGGAGTTAATGGGCACCAGACGAAAGGCTCGAGAAATCGCCTTGCAGGTTCTCTTTCAGCTTGATGTTTCCCAGGTAGATGTTTATGAAGGCATCGACCTTTTCTGGGATAACTTCGATGCCCCTGAGAGCGCCAGGGATTTCTCCACTCACCTGATAGTCGGAACAATAGACAACCTGGACGGCATTGACAACCTTATCAAGAGCTGCTCGGAAAACTGGTCCCTCGACAGGATGTCGAAAGTGGACAGGAATATTCTGCGGCTTGCCGTGTATGAACTTGTCTTCTGCCGTGACATTCCTCCCAAGGTTGCATTGAATGAGGCCATTGATCTCGGAAAAGAGTACGGATCGGAAAACTCAGGATCTTTTATAAATGGAATCCTTGATGCACTTTACGCAAAATTACGCCGGGATGATAACGATTACAGTATCGGCTGAATCGATTGATTCGCTCATTCAGGACGGCCTTGTGATCGGATATTTCTCAGATGAAAGACCCCCCAGGGGGCTCTGCGGTTTCGTTGACTGGCGTCTCAATGGCCTCATATCCCGGCATGTGGCACGGGGAACCGTGACGGGAACATTTATGGAAAAAGTGCTCATAACCCCGCACAAACGAATTCCATCCTCAAAACTGTTGATCATCGGATTGGGCGAATCATCGAATCTCACCTATGAGCGGCTCCACAGCGCAGGACAGGGTATTGCCGAAACGCTTTCCAAGATTCAGTGCAGTGATGCGGCATTCGATATCCCTTCACCTCATCGGTGCGGTCTGAACGTTTCGGAAATGACCACTGCCATGATATCTGGATTTGCCGAAGCACTCCTCGGAAAAAATTCAAAAACGGATTCCCATGCCGTATCCGTCCTGGGCGACGATTCATATCGGGATGAAATCACCCTGGGGGTCAATCAATTCAAGGTCAATGTCAAACATACGATGAAGGTCTTCATCCATGAGGCATAGGAACGGGGCGGCATGCCGGACAACGGCTATGGCGCAGGCATTTTCCACAGGAGGCTGACAACAATATGAGAGTCGTTGTCATCGGCGCCGGGGAAGTGGGTTACAACATCGCCGACATACTTTCCAATGAAGGAATCGATGTCGTCATTATCGATAAAAGTGGGGAACGCCTCAAGGAGGTTTCCGGCAATCTCGATGTTCAAACCATACAGGGAAGCGGCAGCAGTCCGGAAATTCTCAGAAAGGCCAAGCTTGATCAGTCCGACATGGTTGTGGCCGTCACCGACAGCGATGAAACAAACATGGTCGCATGCCTTCTCGCGTCTGTTCAGTCAAAAGGATTGGTGAAGATAGCACGAATCCGCAATCCCGACCTTGACAAGGATTCGGCTGTCTTCGACAGGAATCATCTCAATATCGACTTGTGCATTAATCCGGAGAGAGAATCGGTTGCCAATATTATTAATGTCATTGAAAATCCCGGCGCATCGGAGATCGTCGATTTTGCGGCAGGTCGAATCAAACTGGCCGCCTTTCATGTTGATTCAGGCTGCCCGGTAATAGGAAAACCCCTGCATGAAATAAGGGGACTGTGTAAGATCCGGGACTTTCTCATTGTTTCCATAAGCCGCAGAAATGAACCCCTGGTACCCTCGGGCACGACAATCATCGAGCCGAACGATTACCTGTTCATCCTGGCGGAAACGGCTAATGTAAAGGGTATCCTCGACTTCTTCGGAAAGAACACCGACCCGGCGGAGCGGGTATTTATTGTCGGCGGCGGCACCACCGGGCTTCTTCTGGCCGGGTCTCTTGAAAAGAAGGGATTTCTCGTCAAGCTGATAGAAAAAAGACATGACCGATGTGATGTGCTGGCGTCAAGACTGGACAAAGCGGTCATACTCCACGGCGACGGTACGAGTCAGGAGCTCCTGAAAGAAGAAAACATACGAAATGCCGATTATCTCATCGCCGTCACCGACGATGAAGAAGCAAACATTCTGGCAGCCCTGCTGGCGAAGCAACTGGGAGCGAGAAAGGCGATATCGCTGATTAACAGAACAGACTATTCTCACCTCGTTTCGTATGTGGGCATCGACGGCGTCATGAACCCGAGGCACGCTGCAATCGGAAAAATTCTTCACTTTATTCGCAAAGGGAAAATCATCTCCGCAACGCCGCTTTACGACGAAAAGGCGGAGGCGGTCGAATTTATAGCCCTGAAAACATCAGAAATAACAAGCAAACCCCTTAAGGATATCAAAATGCCCAAAGGGACTATTATCGGGGCGATCATGCGAAACGAAACAGTCTTCATTCCCGGCGGCGACTCTTTCATTTTGCCGGGAGATCACGTCATTCTCGTCACACTCCGTTCGGCGATACCCAAAGTGGAAAAAATCCTGACCGTCAAGCTGGATTATTTCTAATGAATCGGCGAAATATCTTGCATATACTGGGCGCATTCCTCTTCTGTCTCGGGCTGGCGATGCTCCTGCCGCTATGCTTCGCCCTCTATTTTCAGGACGGCGACATTATTGCGCTTGGTGTCTCCCTGTTCATAACGGTCTTCATCGGATTCATCTTCTATACTGCTTTCAGACCTGACGACAGGATTACCCTCACCCATAAAGAAGGCTTTCTCGTTGTCGCAACAGGGTGGTTTCTCGCCGGCGTGTTCGGTGCCCTGCCGTTCATGATTCAGGGAGTCCTGCCCTCATTTACCGATGCTTTTTTCGAATCGATCTCAGGCTTCACCACGACGGGAGCAACGGTCATCACCGGCCTGGACGGAATGCCTCGGGGCATTCTTCTCTGGCGGTCTCTGACCCAGTGGCTCGGCGGCATGGGTATTATCGTTCTGTCAATCGCAATTTTCCCGCTCCTCGGCGTCGGCGGGATGCAGCTTTACAAAGCTGAACTGCCGAGTCCGGTAAAAGACAAGCTTACACCGAGGGTAGCCGAAACTGCTCGAACGCTCTGGATTGTCTATTTCATCATATCGACGGTCGAATTTATCCTGCTTCTCTTCGGTGGTATGGATGTTTTCAACGCCCTCTGCCATACCTTCAGTACGATGGCCACCGGCGGGTTTTCAACCGGCGACGCCAACATCGCCCAGTTCCGGAGCCCCTATATCGATGGAGTCATTACCCTCTTCATGCTCATTGCCGGCATCAATTTCACCCTCCACTACGGTTTACTCATGGGCAATCTGCGAGGGTTCTTCAGGAACAGTGAAATTCGATTTTACCTGGGAGTAGCGTTTGTTGCAGTCGCCGTCGTCACATTCAATCTTCGAACCCATCTTTTTGAAAACATGGGCACCTGCGTCAGGTATGCATCATTTCAGGTCGTTTCGATTATGACAACAACGGGGTTTACCACCGCTAATTTCGATGACTGGCCCGCCGTCTCAAAAATTATTCTGCTGCT
>DSDU01000171.1 GCA_011056835.1 Deltaproteobacteria bacterium | reverse complement strand
TAAATCATGCTGCCGATTACGATGAGGTGATTGCTTTGGTTTCATAGATAAAATTTGCAAGCTTTCTTTGGTGTATTTGTCAAAATCTTGCAAATCATATAGCATAAAGTTCATTAATTGTCCAATAAATACTGATAGATATATGATATTTCAGGACCGACTAGATAAGCAAAGCAAAGCATTTAAGCTGTTCCTTGGAGTTGTCCTTATTGGCGTCGTTGGTTTTTTTGAGTATGTTGCGGGGTATGAAGTTGAATTTTCGCTATTCTATGTGATTCCTGTATCTTTCGTCACATGGTTTACCGGTCGTCTGTTTGGTCTCGTGGTGTCTTTTATCAGTGCGGTTGTATGGCTTGGGGTGGACGTGGCTTCAGGACACCCATACACGCACTTGTTTACTCCGCTATGGAATACATTTATCAGGTTTTCCTTCTTCGTGGTTATTGCCGTGCTCCTATCGGCCTTGAGGAATGCATTGGAACACGAGGCACGATTGGCTCGAACTGACAACCTGACAGGAACTGTCAATTCACGATATTTCTATGAAGTGGTGCAGAAGGAAATGGATCGTTTAAAAAGATACGGTCACTTTTTTACGCTTGTGTATATTGATCTTGACAATTTTAAAATCGTGAATGATGAGTTCGGGCATGCGGCTGGAGATCAGGCTCTTCGGGTCGTGGCGAGTTTCATTCAATCACACATTCGAAGAACCGATGTTGTTGCCCGGCTTGGCGGTGATGAATTTGCTTTATTGTTGCTGGAAACCGATCGCGAAGTTGCGCATGTGGTGGTTTCCAATGTTCGAACCGGCCTTTTGGAAGAGATGCGGCAAAGGCAATGGCCGATTACTTTCAGCATAGGGGTTGTGACATGCCGTGCGGTGCCGCCGACAGTCGATGCAGTGGTGCACATGGCTGATGAACTTATGTACTCCATAAAACGAGACGGCAAGGATGCCGTCAAATATTTTACCTACACGGGCTGACGACCGTTCGTGCACTCTGTGGGGCCCGTATGGGCCCCTGGTTGATGACGAATGTCGTATGCCGTGATCGAACCGAGCTACTCGGATTTTTTTATCACATTCCGTTTTCAGCATAAAAAACGAACCATTACCCCCATCGCCATCCTTTTTGACATTTATCCACGGTTTATGTTATTATAAATCAAAAAAAGCTGGGATGACGAATCCGGCGACATTGTATCTCTATCAATCAAAGAACAGTGTTCAGATCATCCATGATATAGTCATAATGAGATGAACCGTGTTTCTCCACTCTGAATGATTTTCACCTCACCTCAATTGCTTTCTAATCTATTTACAGGGAGTTCTATAAGCCTGTGTGCCCGATGACCCCGGGTTTGTCTTTACCACGAGGGAGGGTACGGAATCATGATTGTACCGCTTGTCGATATAAAGACGTTGACGAACTCGATAGGAATGGCCTTTGTTTTAATACCTGCCGGTTCATTCATGATGGGGAGTCCGTTGAGCGAGCGAAGGAGATTTGATGATGAGACACAGCACCGTGTAACGCTGACAAAACCCTTTTACATGCAAATGACACAGGTTACTCAAATACAGTGGAAGACTCTTATGGAAAACGATTCGCCGTATTTCAGGAGTTGTGGTGACAGATTCCCGGTGGAGCAGGTATCGTGGGATGACTGTCGGGAGTTCATCGAGAAACTGAACCTGAAGGAGAGGACGGATAAATACCGCCTGCCGACAGAGGCCGAGTGGGAGTATGCCTGCCGGGCGGGAACGACGACGCCCTTCAACACGGGAAAATGCCTTTCCACCAATGAAGCGAACTACAATGGAAATTATCCCTATACGGGATGCCCCAAAGGGAAGTATAGACATAAGGCCGTTCCTGTGGCTTGTTTCCCACCTAACGCCTGGGGTCTTTACGATATGCATGGGAATGTCTGGGAGTGGTGCTCGGACTGGTACGGGGAATATCCGCGTCATCCCGTGACGGATCCCCGTGGACCGGCAAGGGGGAGGGTCCATGTCCATCGAGGCGGCAGTTGGAACTATTGTGCGGAATTCTGCCGATCCGCCCTTCGCCTCAGGCGTGCGCCTGATTTCAGGCTCGACTTTTTTGGGTTTCGCGTCGTCATGGAACTTTGAAGTGTTGTGAGTCGACAGGGCAACTTATTACAATGTTCGTATGATTCCCTGTAAAGAATGTGAAGGTTGCAGAACCCGTTGACCTGACTATATGCCTGTCGTCTTTATTGTCGGAAAGGTTCGGTCGATGCCGTCAATGCCGGTACCCGCATCTCTCTCAGCATTTTTCATCCGCTTTCTCCGGGAGAGAACCTGCCTATCAGGTAAGGATTATTATAAAAAGATGTTTATGAAATCAGCAGCGGAAACCTGTTTCTTGTTTTTAATGGTTCTCTTGCCTTCAGAGTAATTCGTTATCGTGCATTGGTCATATACTGTGCAGTTACCGCCCGCATCGGGAGAATATCCTTTACATACACGTAATACATCCGGAGATATTTCGTCGATGATCACAATTTTACCGTCACCATATTTCAATCTGCCTAATTCGAACTTGCCGTCGATGACGTGGAGATCTTTTGAGGTAAACTCTTCAGAAACTATCTCGGCGATGTCCTTAACCAGCTTGACGCTGAAGGTTATCTCGTCTTTGCTCATGGCGCCTGTTTCCTCCAATGCCTCCATGGTTATGAGGATATCGGTCTCTCCCTTTGTCCATGCCTCGACCACCTTGTGAAGATTCTTGCAGGGTTGTACAAAAGGGTACCTTCTCCAGAAACTCCCGGTTGCGTTGTTTCGCCAGGTGAACTCAAGATTGAGCAGTGGAGCCGATCCGGGGAATTCCGGTGATTCCTCCGGCATAGACAGCGGGACGGCGGGTTCTACAATCATTTCATTCTCATTGATTGTATCGATGAAATGTGAAGGAATGCCTTCTGCTTTCAGAAGCCTGAAGAAATGAGTGGCAAACCTGCAGGCAATAGCGCCCTTTCCGGGAATCTCGCCGACAACACTATCGTATCCGGGATCAAAAACAGGTTTTCCATTTTCTATGTAGCCTGTTGCTCGATCTGTAAAAACAAGTCGATATTTGTCGGCATAGGGCCCTTCTGTTATATGAAAAACGTCTTTTGACTTTCCGCGGTAAACAAGGTCCTTTTCTGCCACGAATAATTATCCCCTCTAAAGTATTTTTGAGTGAATGTATATACGTCAGATGCCCGCTTTATGCAAGCACGGCGTGTATGTTCTTCCGCTTTCCGGTCCCTCTCGTCTCTCCATCACGTGCCCGGATTCTTTCCCATGACCCTTTTGTACATGAACCCCTCAACGATCCCGTTCCTTTACAGGTGGTAGTCACCTGCCGCTTCCGGTTGGTAGAGAGTTTCCACAATCTCCAGACGTTTCAATCCGGAAGGCACTTCCCAATCAACGACATCGCCAACCCGATATCCCAGCAAAGCAGTACCGATTGGGGCAAGAATGGAAATTCTGTTGTTTGCAACGTTTGCTTCAGAAGGAAAAACAATGGTGTATGTCGATTCTTCAGACGAATCAATATCACGAATCCGTACTTGAGAATTCATTGTGACAACATCCTTCGGGACTTTTTGGGGGTTAACCACTTTTGCCCTGTTCAACTCTTCCTCCAGCTTGTCCAGAGTTGCTTTTGTCCTGGAGCTGCTTGCCTGAACACCTGCAATCAAAGCCCTGAGTTTCTGCATGTCTGGTTTCGTAATGTAAATCCTTCTGCTGCGCATGATAAATTCCCATCTCCTTTTTTGTGTCTTTATTGCAAATATTTTTTATCCCCGACTGCCGTCCGGCTATTATCATTTTATTATAAGGATTCTCCCAATCTTAAACACCCGAGTCCGATATTCGGGTCAGTACATCAACCGTTCTTTACATTACACCCGGGCCAAAAGGTTTTGTCTCGGAGGTGTGGGTGTGAAGTGTTCGTAACAGTTTCCGTTTATTTTCTGTGTTCTGCATTCATGCGACCGTGCCAGGGGATCGCGTGAGTATCCGGGCATCAGGTGTACTCGAGCTGATGGGGCTCGCTTTTCATTTTATGCCTGATCGTTGCCGGCCGTTAAAAAATTGACAGGCTGTCTACGGTAATAAGTGTAAAGATTTTGTAACTATGGAAAATAAAAAACGTTCTGTCAACTGAAATCTGATGTTCGCTTTCATTGCCTGCAGCCGTTTGAAGCTGGAGCGTCTTGGTACGCTATGGTATCCGTTGGTGATGTGGACGGTGATCAATAGACAGGAGGATGTGAACCTCAATTGTTTTCATGGAGTACATGGCCTGGAACGTCGTTGCGTTCAGTGATGGCGAAGGGTCGTTTTCGAGTGAGGGATCCTTTTTCTGTTGACAAAGTATCGTGACAGCTATAGAAATCATCCAAGTGCAGAGATACGAGGAAGCGGAGTTGTCCAATAGATATGTTGTGAGCCACGAGCGTGATATAAGCGATAAAGCTTCTAGATTGCAATCGGAACAACTCTCTCTTCATCAATCGGTCCGGAGTTCGAGTCTCTCCGGCGGCCCGGCAGAAATTCAAGGAGGGGGCAGTCCATATGACTGCGGCCCTTTTTTTTGTGTTGGAAAGGGCCATGAAGAGACACGGGGTCGACATGAGACTCACGTCGTTGTGTTTTTCCTCTGTCAGGACCCTCAATATTATAACCCACGCATTGAACATTAAGGAAAGATGAAGATCTGATATTTGCAATGAGGAATGAGGAAGACAAAAGGGAGCAAATGTCCTTTCCGTTCATAGGTGATCTCGTTGTTCCGGGGAGGGGGCGGTTGACCCGATCCGATGATAAGCGATTTGTTGACATTGTCGAATTTCTACCCGACGCCACATTTGTCATTGATTCGGATGCGACAGTCATCGCATGGAACAAGGCAATGGAGATGCTGACAGGCGTGCCGAAAGTAAACATTATCGGTTCAAGGTTTCCCCGCTTACGGGATCGCTTTTTATAAAAAATCGCGTCCCATGCTTGTCGATCTCATTTTAGGCAATGAAAATGAAAAAGACAGTCATTTGTTGTATGAAACGTTTCGAAGGGATGGAGACGCGGTCTATGCCGAGTCGTTCGTACCGTCTGCATACGACGAAGAAGGAGCATACCTGTGGGGAAAGGCATCTCCGCTCTATGACAGGAAGGGAACGACCATCAGGACAATCGAATCAATCCGTGATGTGACTGAACGGAATCAGCGGGACCGGGCCTGGCCTCGGTATATGGTACCGTCAAAAATCACGGAGAATGTATTTCTGTTGAAAGTGAAAAAGGAAAAGGTTCAATGTTCACGATTTACCTCCCTGCATCGTCACAGGAACTGAAAGGCGATAAAGAATATAAGGAACAGAAAATCACCCGGGGAAGTGAAACTGTATTGATCATCGATGATGAGGAAATGGTCCTTGATATCGGCGCCACGATCCTTCAGGAACTGGGGTACACCGTACTCAAAGCACTTGATGGTCGACAAGCTCTCGCAATCTTCGAAGAGAATCGGGAGAGAATAGATCTGATCATCCTTGACATGATCATGCCGGGTATGGGCGGCAGCGAGATATTCGAGGAGCTGAAGAATATACGGGGAGATATAAAGGTTCTCCTCTCCAGCGGCTATAGTAATGACGGCGAGGCGAGTGAGTTAATGAGCAGGGGATGCGACGGATTTATTCAAAAACCCTTTTCGATTGCTGCGTTCTCACGAATTATCAGGGAGATTCTCGACGGCAAATGAACGGGAAAGCCTGACAGAAAGCAGTATCCTCAGAAACATCAGGGCATCGTTATCTTCGGACAACATGATCGACAGTGCGTCATGTCAACATTTCGCCCCGTGTTTCTTCGTGAATGCGGAATAGGTCAGTTTTGTTCTTTCGATCAGGGAGCTCAACCTGTTCAGAAACTCATTGAATTCATCGCCCAGTGACTCTCCCCGGAAGTCACGCTCCAGATATTTCATCAGATATTGATATGCTTCATTCCCGAAACGCTTGAGTGAAATCACTTCCGATCGTACTTCGTCGTTTACGTCATCAATGCTTTGAGATAAAGTGTAAGTGACATTAATTGCCGAAAGAAGATTTCGTTTATTGACTCCCGAATGATCAAACAAGATGTCATTGTCGGGTAGCTTAGTTTCCAGTTGTACCTGGAGCCGTTTAAGGTTGGAACGAAACTCCTGCATGTGTCTTTCCCCCTCCTTGTCGATTGCCATGAATTTTTAACTGCAAGATGCCGGAGTATATGCTGTTACCCATTCCGGCAGTTCAGTTCCGTTTGTATGCTCTGTGTTTGAATGATTAATTCATCGAAGCGCGGGAGTGAATCGTCCCGAAACAGTATTCGTTGTCTGGTTCATATTTAAAGAAACGACTGTTCGTAACCTTCCCCGGAAATCGCGCAATCTCCCGGGGCATCCGATGTAATGCTCCGAGCTCTTGATTGTGAGTCGGAATGAAGTATCGCAGGAGCGGTATGTACGAGCGGGAGCGGATAATCATCGGCAATGTGACGCAACTATGAAAAAATATATTTGATTTGTCAATGAAAAAACCCGTCCATGTTTTATGTTCCGAGTTTGAGATAAAAGATTTGATACAATAAGGATGTGATTGCCGTCACGGGCGCGTCTTCCGAAAGATACCACGTCTTCCGAAATGTAGTCCGGTCGTCTGTTTCCACCGAAAGTGAGAAAAATACTTTTAACTTTCAGTAGATTCGCAGTGCCGTGGAGTAGCGTTTCAGTATCAAAAGTATGATCGCCGGTAACGGATGCTTGAAGTCGTGACCGCTTTACTGTAAGAAAAGAGGTCATCCCGGAGAAATAAAAAAGAATCGCCGGTCGTTCACACGGATCAGTACTGTCAGAAAGCTGTTGCAGGCGAGGGCGGGGGTTATATATTTATGAAAGCCGTCATCGAACGAGAAATGAGATCATTTGTTGGATCTTACCCGCAGGTTCGTCAAACAGAAACAACATGGAAAGAACCGTTGGCAGCCTATGCCGCAGCCGACGATCCGATGTTTGAAACGTTCAAAAAGACGGTGAGTCCGACGCACAGCACTCCCCGGGAGTTAATGAAGGATGCCCGAACGGTTATTTCTTACTTTCTTCCCTTTGATAGCGGGATTGCGAAAGACAATATAGAGGGCGATATGTGTTCCCGGAGCTGGGCTCTGGCGTATGTAGAAACCAATGCCTTGATCATTGCACTGAACCGCCACGTGGCAGCCATACTGGAAAAAACCGGTTATGACACGGTCCTTTTGCCGCCGACCCATAACTTCGATACAACGAAACTTGTCAGTGACTGGTCGCACAAGCATGTGGCTCACGTTGCGGGTCTGGGAACATTCGGCATTCATACGATGATCATTACGGAAAAAGGATGCTGTGGTCGGCTGGGAAGCATTATTACTTCTGCAGAACTGGAACCGACTGAAAGGCCGGAACATGAGTTCTGCCTCGCTTTTTATGACGGTTCATGTAAAAAATGTATTGAAAAGTGCGCAGTCGGTGCCTTGACCGTCGACGGCTTGGACCGGAGGAAATGTTACGATGTTCTTTTGAAGAACATGAAGATCCACGAGGAACTGGGGCGTGCCGACGCATGCGGGAAATGTGTCAGCATCGTTCCCTGTTCGTACACAAATCCCGTCGAGAAACAAGAAAGACGAAAAAGTAAGAGAACATGAAACGTTGTGGGGAGTGGATTATATTTCAGAAACCATATGTTACGGATCGAAATCCCAGGACTGAATAAGAGTGGCGTAAACCTTTTCAGCACATTCAACCCATGTATCTGTTGCAACCGGCGCAACCAATAACCACTTAATATAATTGCTAAAATAGTTGCAAAACGGCAAGATTCATATGGACATTCAATCTGTATGGTGTTACAATATAAGGCCAGAGCATGAAGAACATTGAAATGATGAGGTCCTTGACTATGCCGGAGAACGCACTACCGAATTTGGAAAGATTAAAAACGTCGATTCGAGACATCTCAGAAATTTTCGATATCAATCCGGAAACTCTTTATAGTGTAATGCTGGGATGTGCCGCACGTGGAAAGTCTAACTGGACAAGAGAAGGTGTGGTGGAAGTCATTCTCATGATTAAAAACGGCCTCGAACCACGGCAGATCATCGAAGGCATGATGCGCGAGAAAGCTCAGAAATACCTCCACTGAACATATTGTCAACGAAGGATCGATGTCTTCTTACCGCTGTTTTCATTTGGAGCGATGAGATTGTCACGGTGCCGCACCCTACGGGGAATGCTTTTGTTTACTCCGAAAAGGTTCCGGTTCGAACGGTGTGGTAATAATCCCCGTCGGAAATGCATGATGCTGCCGTATGGAAGACGGTGGGAGAGCACCTGCCTGTTCGGTTTGCTGCAACTTCTCTTTCAACGTACAAATCAGCTTTACCGACAATTGAGAAGATTAAGGGCAATTCGCTGAAGCCTTGAATCAGCATTTGAACGGGTAGAAGTGATGATAGCAATATGCTCCGGGGTCACTATATCGAAGCTCTGTATCGATCAAACACTGGCCGATCATTTTTTTTGATGCTTCCCCATAATCAGGGCGCAGTTCCTCCTCCTTTTTACATTCCATGCAAATGGCTTTATGATCGTAGACCGACAAGATCCTGTGTTGATCGGGGTTCAATGTTTTATTACATCGTGGGCAATGAGTCTCGCAGCACAGCATTCCCTCTCTCCATACATCGGTCATTATGCGTACCCCCTTTGCATTACTTTTGATTGGCTCTCAATGTAGCTTTTTTCAAATTAAATGTCAATTTGAGAGAAGGCGGGATGTCTTCGACATTTTGTGTTCGCCGAACAAAACATCTGTGAAGATTCGAAGAATTCTGGTAACAATGCATTTTCAAAGCCCCATTATGGAGAATGATGTTGCGCGGAACCATGATGTTCATGTTTCTCGATAACACATCGCAATGATCAAGCATGAATTCTTCACGTATGTTTGAAACGGATTTTATATTTCAAACTCAGGATGAAACGAATGATAAAATCCTCGGGTAGGAATGTTTATCCCACCCAGGTTGAAGATGTTCTGTATCGACATCCTGCCGTACGGGAGCCTGTGTTATCGGTGTGCCCGATGAATCCCGGGTCAGGCGGATAAAAGCATTTGTGGTGCTGAAAGATCATAATAAAGCAGGGTCGGATATGGAACTTGAGCTGATCAACGACTGCAGAGGCCGCTTGATAAAGTAGAGTCGCCCCCCGGATGTTGAATTCCGGCACGAGCTTCCGATAACACTGATCGGGAAAATCGCCTTCAACCTTCTTTAACAGGGAGAAGTTGCCGGGCTGAAGGCTGCCGGTAAATATACAGAAGAATAAACCGGCTTTTATGAACGCAGACCTTGGGAGATGGTTCTGATGAAATTACTTGATGAATTCCACGGTATTCGGGATGATCCATATACATATGGGAAAAAACTGAAAGCTGAGAGAAACAGGAAAATTATAGGATACTTCTGTTCGTATACCCCTGAGGAGATCATTTATGCCGCAGGGATACATCCGATGCGGCTTTTCGGTGCACAGGGTGAAATTACCCTTGCCGATACACATTTTCAGGCATACTGTTGTTCACTCGTCAGGGGTGCCCTCGAAGGGGCCCTCAAGGGGAAACTGAATTTCCTTGACGGCACGGTGTTCCCCCACACCTGCGATTCGATCCAGCGGCTTTCCGACGTATGGCGTCTCAATACGTCTTTTGGGTTTTTTGCCGATGTCGTTTTGCCGGTCAAGCTGAATTCTGAGAGCGCGAGGCGCTACATGACAGACGTTCTCAGTAAATTCCGAAATAATCTCGAAAAGGGATTCGGCAGGAGAATCGAGGATCAACATCTGAGAAAAGCTATAGACACCTATAACCATATCCGGACTTACCTTGAACAGATCTACAGCCTCCATTCGGAAAATCCCCATATTATATCGGGAAGCGATGTCTATGCCATCGTCAGGGCTTCAATGATTATGGACCGGGATGATCTTCTGGATAAACTGCCGGCAGTGGTGGAGGGAATCAAACGGGGGGATACGGATGCAGACAATGGGACAAAAAAAAGAATTCTCCTGGTGGGCGGTATCTGTAATCACCCTGATGTTTACCGGATACTAGAGAAATCGGGAGGCTCAGTCATATGGGACGATCTGTGCACCGGATCACGGTATTTTTCAGGGATCATTGACAACAGCGGAGATCCCGTTGAATCGCTGGCGAATCGATACATGGAACGGCCGGTATGTCCGGCGAAGCATCTCTCCGTTAAATCTCGTGGCGAGCATCTTGTAAACCTCGTGAAGGAGAAGGAAGCAGACGGCGTCATATTCCTGCTCTTGAAGTTCTGTGATCCCCACGCATTTGACTATCCCCATATGAAGGAATATTGTAACCGACAAGGCATTCCCTGCATGGTGCTTGAAATAGAAGATCGGCTTCCGACGGAAGGGCAACTGCTCACCCGTTTTGAGACATTCATGCATATGTTGTGAACGTACTTCACGATACATGGCATTTCTGCACGGTGTAAAGAGGAGGTGAAAATACGGTGTCCCGGTTTATGAAAGATCTCCTTATCTACTGCCTGGCCAAGGCAAAGAAGGCAAAGCTTGGTTTATCGAAGAACAAAGGCATGCGAGATATCATGACTGTTTACTATATGGAAGCCAAGACGGCACGACTGTCCCGCAGGAAAGTGGCATGGATTACCAGCGGCGGTCCTGTGGAACCGCTCATTGCCATGGATATAATACCGGTCTACCCGGAGAATCACGGTGCGATGATCGGGGCATCAAAAATGGGTGCGGAGCTGTGCGAAAAAGCGGAAGAAATGGGATACAGCAGAGATCTTTGTTCCTATGCCCGGTCGGATATTTCCTGCGCCACGGTAAATGGCGGTCCGATCGGTGGGCTTCCGAGACCCGACATGCTGGTATGCTGTAATAATATCTGTGGAACCGTCCTGAAGTGGTATGAAATCCAGGCACGGTACTTTAATGTGCCGCTGTTCATCCTGGATACACCATTCTGTCATACCGAATATGCCGAGGAAATGAAGCGCTACGTTAAACGGCAGATTGAAGAATATTTAGTATTCCTGGAGGATGTCTGCGGCAGAAAACTCAATCATGCAACAATGGAGAAGGTCGGCAGGCTTTCCGTAGAGGGACAGCAATTGTGGCAGGCGGTTCTCGACACCGCTGCAAACCGGCCGTCACCCATGACCGCTTTCGATGCTTTTTTCCACTTGGCGCTGATCGTGACGCTCCGAGGAACACAGATTACCGTCGATTATTACCGGAATCTTCTGAAGACGCTGAATGATAAGGTAGAAAAAGGGATCGGTGCGGTTCCGAACGAACGGTACCGGCTGTTGTGGGACAATCTGCCCATATGGTACAGGCTCAGATGGCTTTCGAAGAAGTTTGCCGAACATGACGCATGTCTTGTAGCCGATACGTACACAACAGCATGGTGCGGTACGTTGAAATATATGGATGAGAATAAGTTCCTGGATTCCATGGCCGAGGCATACACGCGGATCTATCTGAATATAGGCATCGATGAGATGGCTAAAACGGTCATGGACATGATTGACAAATACCATGTCGACGGCTTTGTGATGCATTCGAATCGCAGTTGCAAGCCCTATTCACTGGGACAGTATGACATCCGGCGGATCGTGCAGGAGGAGAAGGGGATTCCCTGTCTGGTGATCGAAGCGGATATGACCGATGAGAGGAACTTTTCGGAAAGTCAGGTCGCAACGAGAATCAATGCCTTTATGGAAATGATAAAGGAGCGGAAGGGGTAGTAGCGAATTTTCATACGGAGACCATTTTGGTGAACGCGGGATCCTTCATTTGTCTTTATGTCATCTCTGATGAAGTGTGTGATTACATCCGGCTGTTCTATGGCGTAGAGAAAGGTACCAAGGGGTATAGTTATGTATTTTGCCGGTATCGACATCGGATCAATTACCTCGAAGGCAGCAATTCTGAAGGATGGCAGGGTTATCGGGGTACGGGTGATATTCACCGGATATAACGCCGAGCTTGCAGGGTGGAATGTCTATCGGGAACTGTTGGGTGAGTTGGGGCTCGTCGCGTCCGACGTTGATAAAATCGTATCGACCGGTTATGGGCGGAACAGCCTTTCGTTTGTCGACAAGGCGGTGACGGAGATTATCTGTCACGGTACCGGCGCCCACTATCTCTATCCCCATGTGAGATCCATAATCGATGTGGGGGGACAGGACAGCAAGGCCATGGTTCTGGATGAAGGAGGGCGGGTCAAGGATTTTGCCATGAATGATAAATGTGCCGCAGGGACCGGGCGTTTCCTCGAAGTCATGGCTCGGGCACTCGAAGTCGATCTTGATGCCTTTGGCGATATTTCACTGAAGGCCGAAAAGGCGGCAAAAATCAGCAGTATTTGTACGGTCTTTGCCGAATCGGAGGTAATCTCACTGATTTCAAAAGGGGAACAACGGGAAAGCATCATCGCCGGCATTCATGAATCCGTCGCCTCGAGGATTTCAGCGCTTGCCATGAGGATCGGAGTCCGTGAGCCCGTCATGATGACCGGTGGTGTGGCAAAAAACAGGGGAGTAGTGAAGGCGCTTGAAAAGAAGCTGAGGATGACTATTGAAGTATCGGAGTACGCACAGACAAACGGGGCCGTCGGAGCCGCAGTGCTGGCGATGAAGCTCTGACCTGTTGCTTATTTCTCTCGAGTGATACCGATACCACCCCAATCTGCTTATTGATCTTTTACGAAACGGCGACGGTTGAATCGATATCGTCCAGGTTCCGATTTCTCCACATTATTGTGTTGAGTAGCGGACAATCCTGCGTGCCGAGACATAGCGTGACTGGAAGTATTTGTCGCTGAACAGGACGATCGTCACGCCTTTACTCGACGAAGCGTGGACCAGGATGTTGCCGCCGAGGTAGATGCCGACATGGGTTATTTGTCCTTGGCCTTTGGTGTCGAAAAAGACCAAATCACCAAGGTTTAATACGTCTTTTTGAACCGGTACTCCCACCTTGGCCTGATCACGGCTGACCCGTGGGATCTGATAGCCGTTTTCATGGAGTACCAGTCGGGTGAACCCGGAGCAATCGACTCCGGTGCGTGTGTTTCCTCCCCAGACGTAAGGCGTTCCGATGAAGGACTCCACGGAATTACGAAAATTGTCATAGTCGAGAGCAACCCGGGATGGTTTGGTTACATCGGGTTGCGTATTTGCTTCGATTGTTGCTTGTGGCGATTTTACAGGAGCCCGCTTTCGTCCGTCAGTGAGGGCGTCCTGTACGATCCGTTCCGGTGTTCCGAGATTCTGAGCAACGGAAATCAGCATGAAGAGCGCTGCTTTCTCCGTGTCCAGATTTTCACGTGCCGCCTGAGCAAGGCCGTTCATAATTGTACCAAAGGCATGTTCCGTCCACCCTCCCTCCTTGGCGTGGCGGATCATTTCCTGTGTCACATGGCGGGGGATGCCGGTTTCGTTGCACGTCTTCATGGCTATCGCATACAGACGGGTTTCATCGGATGTCAGATTCACAGAGAACGCAAGGAGGGCAAGATCGCTTACTTCGGCGGCAGGCGCTCCCTGATTTACAGCCTGTACTGAGGTAAGGGCCACTTGGGCGGCTTTTCCCATGTCTACCTCATCAAATTTTGCCTGAGAAAATATGCCGTAGATAAGGTTGCCATAGTTAAATGAAAAGGATTTTCCCTCAAATGTTGTACCGGCAAGACGTATCCACTGATCCTTCTCAGCAGGGGTGAGACCGCCGTCATTTTTAACACGTCGACTGAAGGTGGTAAGTGCATCCGCAGAAGATGTTTTCGAACCGGGAGATGTCTTCGGATCAGACGCTATTTCGGGAGAAGCAGTCGCCATTTTTTGCGCTCCACAGGAGACTATCAAGAATGCCGCACAGGTTAACAGAATGCCGGCAAGTACGTTTCGTAAAACCTTTCCTGTCATTCTTTTCGTCACGTTTCCCTGCCCCATACAACCCTCGCATTGTTTGTTCGTTGTTCAAAATATCAAAAGGTTTGATGAATGTAAAATGATAATCGATAGTTTGAAAGAAAAGGTTCAGGCCACAGCGCCGAACAGCCCGGAGAAGTTATGGAGACGGAAAATAATGTATCCGTTTGTCATGCCGAATGGTGATCCGTTGTAACCTGCCGTCTTTGCAGATCATGCCCGTCGGTTGGTGCAGATACTCCGGTGTTTTTTCTTGACACAAAGAATGCCGTATACTATCTGTTAAATATAGTTTCACAATTCATGTCACATCAGTTTTCACTTACACGCATTTCTTTTGAGTCTTACGAAATATAATTTTTGTGCGGTAGCCATGATGAGAAAGAGCAGGAGCCTGAACTTGCATAAGACAAGGAAGGAGGTAGTGCAATGACGACATTGCGGGAAGAAACAAAAGAATGTGCCGTCTGTGGTAATAAAAGCATCCATGTGGAAATTATTTCAACAAAGGCACTGGGTGCGTCTGATTTGGATGCCCGTCCTCCCGAACCTGAACGGTCAACAATACAGAACTGGATTCAAAGGTGTCCAACCTGTGGTTACTGTGCACCCGATATAGCCAGGGGTGACAAGGAAATGGCGAATATTATTCAGAGTTCAGACTACAGGAAACAGTTAAGGAATCCCGATTATCCCGATCTGGCTAATTCGTTTCTCTGCTGGACATTGATTCAGGAGGAGGAAACTCAATATAAGATTGCAGGCTGGACTGCTGTCAAGGCGGCATGGGCATGTGATGATGCGGGATATTTAGGTGTGGCACAGGACTGCAGGAAGCGGGCCATATTGCTTCTTGAGATGGCCCGGCAGAAGGGTCAGTGGTTTGCCGATAACGCCGGCACGGAAGAAGCCCTCATCGTTGACTTGCTTCGACGTTCGGGGCAGTTTGAGAGTGCCATGCAGCTCTGTGAAGACCGGCTTGCCATGAAGCCGGATACATTCATAAGGAAAATCTTGAATTATCAGAAACAACTGATCAGGAAAGGTGATATCGATAGTCACTCGACATCAGAAATCGTCGGTGATGCCGGATAATCGTGATGCGGGAAAAACACCGGAATAAAGGGGCGGATGCGAATCCGCCCTTTGTTATGTGGTGCTCTTGAAAGTGCCCGTTATTTCAATCGGGTCAGCGACATCCATGGAGTATGCAATGTGCGATCCCATCATGAGAAGCGTTTCAGCGGTGTGATCCGGACTGTTTGATTCAAGTTTCACTGAATGGCAACAGTAAAATTCACGTGCCGTGAGATACGATGAGGATATCACGGCGGCTCAACTGCCTATGTTCAAATATATTTGCCTTGAAACAATAAGAGAGGTTTGATAACGTCTCGCGCTGTACTTGAAAGGATATCGAATACGAGCGGAGCCCGATGCACGATAACAGCCGAAGGTGCCGTTCTTATCACATTACCCCGGAGGCGGCGGTTCGAATCGCTCATGACCGGGTGGCCGTGATTTCATCATGTGCAAAGAGGATCCTCATTAATTATGCACGAGAAAGGATAATCAACGAATGATATACCGTGAGCGTACACATTGCGGACAACTCAGCAATGCCGATGAAAATCGTGAGATTCGACTTGCAGGATGGGTAGATGCCTTCAGAGACCACGGAGAAGTTCTCTTTATCCATCTTCGTGATAGAAGTGGAGTCGTTCAGGTGGTTTTCAGCCCCGATGCATCGCCGGCGGATGTCTGTGAAAAAGCGGGTCAGTTGCGGAACGAGTATTGCGTTGCCGTGACGGGCCGGGTATTCCGACGTTCACACGGAACGGAAAATCCGAACATTGAAACGGGCGGTATCGAGGTTGTTGCAACGGAGCTTTCCGTTTTGAGCAAAGCTGACACACTTCCGTTTCCTATTTCGGAAAAGGCAATGGTGGTGGGCGCTACGGTGAAAGGCGTTGAATCGGTGGCTGAGGATCTCAGGCTTCAGTATCGTTATCTTGATCTGCGTCGTCCTTCCATGCAGCATAACTTTATGCAGAGACATCGGATATTCAGGTGTGTCCGTGATTATCTGGATGAATGTGGCTTTATTGAAGTGGAAACGCCCATACTGACGAAAAGCACTCCCGAAGGAGCTCGTGATTATCTAGTGCCGAGCCGCATACACGAGAAACAGTTTTACGCATTGCCGCAATCGCCGCAACTGTTCAAACAGCTCCTCATGGTCAGCGGTTTTGAGCGCTACTATCAGCTTGCCCGGTGTTTCCGTGACGAGGATCTGCGTCCCAACAGACAGCCCGAATTCACCCAGCTTGATATTGAGACATCGTTCATTGATGAAGAATTCATGTATACTCTCCTGGAAGAACTTACAGTCCGGATGTTTCGGATCGGTGGCGTTGAGCTTCCTCGTCCGTTTCTCCGCATGACATATGGGGAGTCTATTGATACGACCGGTTCCGATCGCCCCGATCTCCGTTTCGGTCTGCGATTTATAGATGCCACCGATGTTTTTTGCGGGACATCATACGGTATATTCAGACAAATACTTCAGCGCGGAGGGTGTATCAAGGGAATCAATGTTAAAGGCCAGTCTGAAAAGCTTAGTAAAAACGTTCTCCAGAATGAATATGCCAAGCAGATTGTGCTGGGCTTCGGCGCCAAGGGGATGACGTGGATGAGAGTCATTGACGGCACCCTTGAATCAAATATCGTGCAATTCTTCAGCCGCAAGGAGCAACAGGGGATCTTGGAGCGTTTCGATGCGGAAAACGGCGATGTCATTATCATGATTGCAGATCCGTCGTATGAAATTGTAACGTCGGCGCTGGGATTGTTGCGGCTTCATCTTGCAGAGCGACTTGATTTGATTCCACGCGCTTCTTACAGTCCTGTCTGGATTACCGATTTTCCCCTGTTCGAAGCAACGGAAGAAGGGATTACCTCAAGTCACCACCCGTTCACTGCCCCCGACCGTACCGATTTTGATCCTGATAATCGGGATGATCTTCTTGCATTGCATTCCAGGGCATACGACCTGGTTGTTAACGGCGAGGAACTCGGCGGCGGCAGCATCAGGATAAACAGTAAGGATGTGCAGCGACGGATCTTTCAGGCTCTCGGACTTTCCGAGAGAGAAGTGGAAGAGAAATTCGGATTTTTCATTCGTGCATTTGATTATGGTATCCCCCCCCACGGCGGACTCGCTCTTGGTATGGATCGTGTTGTTTCAATGATCCTGGGAACATCGTCGATACGGGAAGTCATCGCTTTTCCGAAGAATCGAAGCGCTTTCTGTCCTCTGACACAGGCGCCGTCACGTGTGGCTCAAGAACAGCTCGCTGAATTGAGTCTTCTCGATCTGGGAGGCAGTGAAAAACTCCTGCCCGGTTCCGAACAGGAAGATAATCCGGTCGACGCTCTCTCCTGGGTTTCCCGGATCGCCGTCGATGATTCGGAACGATCTCACATTGAGAAAGCGGTAGACGATGCGCGACGGCTCGCTGAGATTGTCAATGACTGCCGTGGGAGTGATGAGCCCCTGTTTTCAGTTGTATCAGTGGTGAACAGGACAAGAACGGAACCAAGGGCACGGCGGAGTTCTTTTGCCGAGAATGGCGAACTCTTTCGAAACGCTCCCTCTGTTAAAGGAGACTTTTTCAAGGTTGCGAGTATATTGGAATAGCGAACCATAAACAATCAGGTTCGATATGTAATAGAATGAATGCGTTCACTCGAAGGCCGATTGATGCCGGTTGAATGCAATAAAGGGGAATTTGTCATGATAACAGAGATTTTCACCTATATTGATCCGGAGCCGCCCGTCCCCGCCAATGGCGGTTCTCTTGAAGGCATTACGGTAGCCGTCCAGCCGACGATGGGGGTTCGGGGATGGCCGACAGAGGCCGGTTCGGTTGCGCTTGAACGATATGTCGCACTTGAAGATGCCACGGTTGTCGATCGCCTTCGAAGGGAGGGGGCAACGATTATCGGGAGTACGCGAATAAGCGAGCTCGGATTCGGCCTTGTCGGGGATACGTCGGCCCGGGCGGTGTCGGAAGGAGCAGTTGATGTAGCTCTGGCGATGGATACAATGGGTGAAGCCCGCATAGCAGCTGCATCGGCCCACTTGTTCGGATACAAACCCAGTTATGGCATCGTCTCACGGTTCGGCCTCATCGGTCTCATTCCGTCCATGGAATGTTTTGGCATGATAGCGAGGACGCCACGGGAGATTTCGTCCGTTCTCTCGGTTATGGCTGGTAAAGACGATCATGATTTTTCCATGTCTGATGAATTTCCCGATTTTGAATCATTCGATGCCGTTACGGTGGAAAACGTAAAACTCGGAGTTGTTCGAGAAGCAATGGAGTTTCTTGACCAAGATGCGTACCGGGCATTCAGGTCTTCCCTGTCGTATCTGGAAAAGGCGGGCATGTCAATTCGTGAGGTGAGTCTTGATGAATACGATCTTTTCAGGACGATCCACAATGTTATCGGTTCGGTTGAGGCATCTTCCAGTGCTGGAAAGTATGATGGAGTGCGGTACGGTCACCGGGCACAGGCGGTAAAGAACTGGAATGAAATGTACCTCAAATCACGGGGTGAAGCATTCGGATTGCCGGTCAAGGCATATCTTTTCCAAGGTGCATATTTCCAGTTTGAAAACTACGAAGCATTTGACAGTGCCTGCCGCATCCGTTCCATGCTGGTGCGTCTGATGGAATCACTGCATGAAACCGTGGACTACCTCATCCTTCCGATGAAGTCCGGCAATGTTCCCGCCTCAGATATGAAGACAATAGATGAAATCTACGGCCTTTGTTCACATGCGCTTCCGGCGAACGTAACCGGTGTTCCTGTTATTTATATGCCCGGCGGCCTTTTCGGCCGTGAAACAGACCCGGGGTTCCAGCTTCTGGCGCCTCGTCTGGGAGATGCCCGTCTACTGGCGTTTGCCGCGCATCTCTTCGATCAAGCAGAAGGAGGCGTGTAAGTATGGATTACGAAGCGGTGATAGGTCTCGAAATTCATATCCAGCTCAACTCTGATACGAAAATGTTTTGCAACTGCCCGAACAGGCCCGGCGATGAGCCCAATAAAAATACCTGCCCTGTCTGTCTCTGGTTTCCCGGAGCGATCCCTCAATTCAGCGGGGAGGTTCTTGAAAAGGCAGCCCTTGCTGCCCTGGCTCTTAATTGTGAGATTCAGGATCACACTGCATTCGACCAAAAAGTCTATTATTATCCGGATTTGCCCAAGGGTTATCAGCTTTCGCAATTTCACAAGCCGTTGGCTAAGAACGGATGGATCGAAATTAACGATGATGAGGGTCGTCCAAAAAGAATCGGCATACGACAGGTGCATATGGAAGAGGATGTTGCCAGGCTCGTTCATGAAACAGAGGGAAAAACACCGATCAGTCTTGTAGATTTCAACCGTGCGGGAACGCCGTTGATCGAAATCGTAAGTGAGCCGGACATACGAAATTCTCATGAGGCGATGGAGTATATAAAGGTGCTGCGATCTCAGATACGCTATGTGGGCAGTGCTGAATGCAGTATGGAGCAAGGGACCATGAGGGTCGACGCCAATATTTCAATTCGTCCTCGGGGATCGGATCACTTCAATACGAAGGTGGAGGTCAAGAATATGAACTCCATCCACAACGTCGGCGCTGCCATCACGTACGAAATATCCCGTCAGGCTGAGCGTCTCAATGCCGGTGAATCGATCGTACTTCATACACGATTGTGGGACCCGGACAGAAATGTTACCGTGGCGATGCGGGGCAAGTTCGAGGGTCCCTGTGTGCCAGATCCGTCGGTACCTCCCATTATTGTTTCCCATGAGTGGCTCAGCGACATTCGGTCCCGTCTGCCGGAAATGCCGAGTGGGAAGTCGGAGAGATTTATCCGACAGTATGGTCTGACTCGGGATGAAGCTGTTCTCATGAGTTCCGAACGGGACCTCTCCGAATATTTTGAAGCCGTGGCCGGTGATGCCGTGACGCCGAGAACGGCTTACCAATGGATTATGACGCAACTCAATCCTTTATTAAAAGATTATCGCCAGACCATATCGGAAACCGTCGTGACACCGAAACGCCTGGCAAGCCTCCTCGCGATGCTTGAAAGCGATGTACTCAATGCCAAATCGGCCCGTGAAGTGCTCTCAAAACTTTTTGAAAGCGACCAGACTCCGGAAGCAATCGTGGAACAATACGGATTTCGTCAGGTCTCTGATTCCGATGAACTTGAGGGATTGGTTGAGCAGGTCTTGTCCGACAATCCGCAGGCTATCGATGATTTCAAAGCGGGGAATGAAAAGGCGCTGGGATTTCTCATCGGACAAGGCATGAGGGCATCTCAGGGTAAGGCAAATCCGAAACTGATGAAAGACATGATCACTCGGAAATTGCAGGAATAATTTTTCACTCGAGATCTTACGCAATGTACGCAACAGACGGGGCATGCATGCATCCAAGGTTCATTCGGTAGATTGATTCGAAGCACCGGAAACCTCCCGACGGGGGGGGGATTTCGCCGATACCCCGGTCGCATTTCTCTTAAAAAAAGTCCTTTCACGTTTTTTCTCCTTTGTCGTTGTGTCCTCGGTGACATTTTTCAATATCGTGGTATCTATTCCAAGATGTGCGCAGGTTGTTCAATCTCTTTTTTCGGCAACGAATCTCTGGGAAAAGAAAAGATACATAGTGGAATAAATCTGATATACTACTCATCACAGGTCAGACGTTTCCGCCTCGACGGGAACATGGGACTTACCGGCAGGAATGTTTTGAGGGATGGAGTAATAATTTTCTAACCTTGAATCACCGATACGTTGATTAGGGGGTGCGAAAATGGCAGTGAAGGTATTTATCAGAAGAAAGGTTTCAAAGGAACACGAGGAACAATTATTTCAATTAATTACACAGCTCAGGTCTCTGGCGACAAAACAACCCGGTTATATTTCCGGCGAAACAATGAGAAGCATTGAAGATGAGGAAGAGTATCTGGTTATAAGCACCTGGGAAAGTGTGGATGACTGGAACGCATGGAAGGCAAGTGATGAAAGAGCCGGGATTCAGAAAAATGTCGACGGATTGCTGAAAGGAGAAAGCCGATATGAGGTCTACTACCACCCCATAAAAGGATCGGCCCGGTTAAGCGGCTTCAGGGGCTGGGAAGGTGGCTGACATTGTTTTTTCCGTCAGTGTGAATTGCGAATTGATGCAGAAAGGGTTTTCGGTTATATAACCGAAAACCCTTTTCGTTATACGTATAACAGGTATTGAGTAACAGAAGACTCCACCAACCATACTCCTCCGGGACTGTGAGAACCCCGTCGGTACGGCTCGTTTGAGTTTCAGGAACATAATGAGGATGAATGGATGATCCGAACGGTTTTTGTTCTCTTTGCGGGCATTGTGTCAATATCGTTCGCAGCCATTTTTATACGATTCTGTGATGACGTGCCGGCGATTATGATCGCTACATACCGACTCAGTGTTGCATCATTGGTGCTTGGTTCTTGCGCTGGTTTTAAAAGGAATACGTTCGTGAATATGCGCAGAAAAGATCTGCTCCTGTGTATTGCAGGGGGAATCTTTCTTGCCCTGCATTTCATTACATGGATTTCTTCTCTCAAATATACGTCTGTTGCGAGCAGTGTCGTTCTCGTCACGACAAATCCCATTTTTGTCGGTGTGTTCTCTTTTTTTATATTGAGGGAAAAACAAAATCCGGAGCTTGTGGCGGGAATCATTCTCTGCTTTGCGGGGAGTGTCCTTATCGCAGCCGGTGACAGCGGGTTGAACGGGATGACCATCACGGACAAATACTCCCTCATCGGTGACGCACTTGCCCTGACCGGCGCTGTTATGGCAAGCGGGTATCTCATAGTGGGGAGCAAGGCGAGGGAAACGGTCGATATCATGACATACGTAACCGTTGTTTTTTCAGCCGGCGCCGTTTTCCTGCTTGCAACATCCCTGGCTCTGGGAATATCCTTTACGGGTTACAAAGGGTCATCCTATTTATTTATGATTCTTCTTGCCGTTGTACCCCAGCTCATCGGCCACACATCGATCAACTGGGCACTGAAACATCTTAAAGCAAGTATGGTAGCAATTACGATCTTGGGAGAGCCGATCGGTGCAACCATACTTGCATATATCTTTTTTAATGAAACAGTGGGAATCATTCAGCTTATCGGAATGTTTTCCGTCTGTGCCGCCATAATTACGGCATCGAGAAAAGGAAAAAAATAACAATACAAGCAAAAAGAATCATGGAAGGAGAAGCAGGGACCGGCACGACCGCCTGATTCGAGGTTACATGTTTCGGATTTCGCATTTTGATTCAGCAACCATGATGAAGTCCGGCGGCAGGGTTTTTCCCCGTGATAACCTCGTAGGCAATGGTTGGTTCCGTCTTTCCCTTGGTATGTATCGGTTCGACTCTTTTCGCGTCGAAAATATCTTTAACCAGTTCGTACGTATCTTTGGAAATCAGAATTTGTGAACCGTGAGCTGCTGCGCACAGGCCGTGGGCGACATTGACGCTGTCTCCGATTACCGAATAACTCATTGTCTTGGTAGATCCGATATAACCGGCGACGAGATTTCCCGTATTAAGCCCGATGCCGAGTTCAATCGTCCGTAATCCCTGCGCTTCCCGCTTCTTATTGAACAATATGAGTTCCGACTGTATGTCAAGACAGGCACCGACGGCCCGGGCCGGATCGTCTTCACGGGTGATCGGTGCACCCCATATGACCATGATTTCGTCGCCTATATATTTATCTACGGTTCCTCCATGACGGAATACGATGTCAACGATAATTTCAAAATATTCATTCAGGAGGGTGAGTACTTCGGATGCGGAGATATTCTCACTCATACCGGTGAAATTACGCACATCCGCAAACATGACGGTTGCGATAAGGCTTTCACCACCCTTTTTGACTTCAAGCTGACCGGAGACGACCATTTCGGCCAGATCGGGTGAGAGTAATCGCTGGAACCGTTCACGGGCGGCGGCATCCCGTTCCATCTTTCGGGCTGCTTCTCGGCGCTCGTTCAACGCATACTGAGCGTGTGCACCGAAAATAACGAACAGGCACAGTATGATCAGGCGGTTCCAACTCGGTGTTGCGTCAGGTGCAACCAACAGCTCGAAGGGATTGAGTCCCGACTTTGCAAGAAAGATATTAAAGAAGGCCTCGAAGAACCAGTAGAATACACCGAGGCCCAATCCGATCAATACGAGATGATCGGTTATATGAACGATGTTCTTTTTATCCTCTTTTGAGCTGTGTTGAAAGGGCTTGTCGTGTTTGAATACCATAACCTGACCCGCATATCGACATCTGCTGCATGATACATTGATCGGTCTCATCTTTCAAGACTATTCAATTTTCTTATTTTTCTTGATTACGGTACACACATCGGTATAATGATTCCACCTCGGAACAAAGTGCCGAAAAGAGATGTGCGGACTGATCATTGATTTACAAAATAACAGTGAGCCGCCACTTGATTCGCAGGGATTGGTCGCACAGTCCATGATTTTCTTTGATGTTACGCAACCGGGTGAATTGTTTAAAATACTCTTGAAGAATCTTTCATTATCAGATACGCTTTCGGCTACGACGAGATGAGGGGGCACGCTTCAATCATGCGGCTGGTGTCTGCGTGTTGCGCTGCTGCCGGAGCAGTGAATTTTCTTTCCGCCATCAGACGGCACATGATCACAAGCAAGGGGAACAACGTTGACTCTAAAAAAAGAGGTTTCTTCGACTGAAAAATTGCTCGAAGTCATACGCAGTAAACAGTTGCCGCATGCCGATAAAAAACCATCCAATTCTCCCCAGTCACCGGGCGGAAAGATACATTCTTTTTTCAGGGAACTGACCTACCGGAAACATGCGTTCTCCATCGGCATCGACATTGGGTACCAGCATCTTTTTCTGGTAAAAGTCAACAAACTTTCCGATGATCGGTGGAAACTCGTCAATTATCGGATTGTGCCGCTGCAGACGGATGTATCCAAGAACACCTCGGCGTTTGCCGGATTCATAAAACGTGAGCTCGACGGCTTCTGTGGATCGGTACGAAACTTTAATCTCTGGGCAAACATGTCATCCGCCGATGCGGAGGTGGCATCGATCAGGATACCCAAAGTTCCCAAGAAACAAATGGAAAACGCAGTCAAGTGGAATGCGAAGAAGCTTATCTCTTTCGATGAAAACAAAAATGTTTATGATTTCAAGATACAGGGAGAAATCATTGAAAGTGGGATTCCCAAGCTGAATGTACTTGTTTATGCAGCTCCGCGAAATGATGTCGGAGAAATACGGAAGCTTTTTGCAGACATCGGATATCCTCTCGATGGTTTAACCATATCCCCCTTCAGTATTCAGAATCTGTTCGCTACCGGGTGGATTCCGCGGAACGATCAGACTGTGGCATCCCTTTATATCGGCCGCAATTGGTCTCGCATTGATATATTTGACCATGGCAACCTTATCATATCCCGCGATATCAGAGCCGGGATCAACAGCATGATCCAGGAGTTGATGGAAGGCTATAATGAGGACCGAGCAGGGGCATACACGGCGGAAAAGGTGTCGGAAACGGAGGTTCTCACGGAAGGAATGCTCATGCAGATTGACGAAGCACGTGAGTTGGTGTTCGGTCTGAGTTCCGATGCCCCATCAGCGAAGGAAGTTCGATCGAGGTTCGATCTGGGCGAGGAGTCGATATTTCAGCTGATTAAACCTGCCGTGGATCGGCTGGTACGCCAGATAGACAGAACATTCAGGTATTATACTGATACGAGGGGAAATGAAAAGGTTACAGGTATCTATGTTTCAAGCGCTACAAATGTTTACGAACTATTAACAGCTTACATCGGTCATGAATTGGGGATGGAACATGCTGTTCTGGATCCTCTCGATCCCGCGAACCCATTTATTGAAGGTCTCACGTCGGGGATGACGATTTCAGAAAGGGCTTCATTCAGTGTGGCTCTCGGCGTCGCATTGTCAGACAGATCGCGGACGCCGAACTTTCTCCTGACGTACAAGGAGAAGAGAAAACAGATCAATATAGCATTAGTAAACCGGTCGATATTTCTGACGCTCGCAGCCGCCCTGCTCATCTGCGTCGGGATCGTATTCGTGATCGGGAGCGAGTCCGGTAAGAAGAAAGCCACCCTCGCCAAATTGGAACGTGACTATCGGCAGAGTATCCGGCTGGATGAAAATGTCGTGCCGCTGTTTGTGTCAAAAATTGAAAAGGACCGAAGCTACATAAGGGATTACAGTGAACGATACCTGGGATTGGCGAGTATAACGGAACTATCCCGTCTTACACCCTCAAACATACGATTGCTCACCGTTTCGGCACGTCTTGATCAAAAGGTCTCAAAAGGGGGAACCCTACAAAAGGGATGGTTAACGATCGATGGAATCGTTTCGGGAAGTGTTTCGATCCTTGAAGACTCACTTGTTGAGTATGTGTTGAAACTACAGGGGTCTCCCATGTTCAGCCAGGTAAAAATCAGCAGCAGCTCGATTGAACCATATGAACAATCAGAAATTCTTCGGTTTACGCTCACCGTTAAATTTACTTAGGAATCGCATATGAAAAATTTTACGTTGAAATCTCTTCCTGTCAGCAGTCTGGCCTATCTTGGAATCGGCATTGTTATTCTGCTGACATTCGTTACGGCGATCATCTGCCCGTCGCTCAAACAGCTTAATAGGCTCGATGGAGAGATATCGGACATACAGGGACGAATCAATTCACAAAAAGTCTTATTGCCGCTTTATTTCGATCTGGTCAAGAAGAGTGAGGAAAAAGTACCGGATACGTTGTTGCTTCCCGAAAAAAAGGTTCTTCCCAAGGAGAGCATTGATCTGATTCCCTCTCTGTTCAAGGGCATTGCCGGAAAGTCGGGAATGGATCTCGTTGCCGTTAATCCTGATTTCACGACGTTTGCACGAGGGGGGGGGGCTATATTGATCAATACCGTTGCACGGGGTGATTTCTCGAGCGTGCGGATGTTTCTCGTAGAACTCGGGAAGGTGCCGTATGTAAAGCAGGTCGAAGAGATGGAGATACGGCAGCGAGCGAATAATAAGGAATTGAAATTAACCATATGGTTACAGGCGGGTTGATCAGGTCTGAACAAAAAATATAGTGCGTGCATCATGAGGGGATTGCCGATGACGAAGAGAGAAAAAATAATTGTCTTTGTGATGATTCTGACGATTATATACGGGTTCTATGATTTGGTTCTGTCGAGGCAGTTCAAAAAACAGAAGCAGGTGCAGGTTCCGGTGAGGACAATGGTAGGCATTCCTGCAACCGGGATGGCTCAGACTACCTTGAACGATAGAAAGCTCATCACTGAGATATCGAGTGTTTTGAAGGAAGATGAAACTGTAAAAACATCTAGTTACATTGCTGCTCGTGTAGGAGAATCGTGGGAGAACGATCCTTTCTCAGCGGTACATGATGCTGCCGCAGGCAGGGAAGAAACATTAGTAACGGGCTTGGACAAGGGTAAGATTACCTATAATGGATACGTCGAAATAGGTTCTAAGAAGGTTGCGATTATTAACGGCACTGATTACAAGGTGGGGGATGAACTGGAAATCGGAGGGTATCGAATCGTACGGATTACTGAATCGGGTGTCGTTCTCGAGAATAAACGTATGGGGGATGAGATACGAGTTCCTTTCATTGAAGAAGACTAGCCATGGGGATACGGATGATTATGTTGAAGATATCGATGCAAAAGATGAGAGTGGGTCTTATCATTGTTGCCCTGACGGTGATGGCCATGTCTGTCGGCTGTGCAGGAAAGCAAGAAACGAAAAAGGACCCGTTTCTGGAAAAGTGGATGTTGATGGCTCAGGAAAAAAAGGGCAAGTCTCCGGTGGCGCACATTCGAAAGATAGAATTACCCCCTGAACCGGGAGTAAGGCCTGGGGAAAAGAGTGAGAGGGAAAAGGCACTTCCTCAAACAAGCATATCATTAAAAATGCGCAATGCCGATGTGAAAACGGTTCTTCGATCGCTGGCACGGGCGGCGGATCAAAACATTCTCATAAAGAACGACCTTCAGGGTCGCGTGAGTGTCGATTTCGATAAGGTACCCTGGGATCAGGCGTTCCTGAGCATACTCCGTTCTCAGGCGCTTACCTATATCCGGGAAGGTAATATAATTCGGATTGCTGATATGAATGATATTAAAAATGATCTGGAAATGAGAGTCATTGAGGCACAAAAGCGGGAAAAGGCTCCGCTCATGTCCATGGTTGTTCCCATCAACTTCGCAGATCCGAAAGCTCTGGCTGACAATGTTACGGGATTCCTCAAGAAAGATGAAAAGGGGCAAGTCTATGGATCGGTAAAGGTAAGCGAACATACGAATGCTTTGATCATTCAAGCTTCCCGGGATGATCTCAAAGAAATCGTGGCCATGATAGAAGAAATCGATCAGCCGACGCCGCAGATTCTGATAGAGGCTACTATTGTTGAAACGACGAAGAACACGGCACGGAGTCTGGGAATTCAATGGGGCGGCATGTACGGCAACACAGCCGGCGGGAAGAATTATATTATAACCCCCGGTGGAAGCGGCGGCACTGTCGGAACGAATCCCGTCACATCGGGTGGATATTCTCCCACATACGGCTCATCGGGTATCAGCGGGCATGGATACGGCATCAATTTTCCGGGAAGCGCAGAGTTGATGAGTTCTGCCGGCGGAGCCGGATCTCTCGGACTCATGTTCGGGACACTCGGGGGAAATATTCTCGATATGCAGTTGAATGCACTGCAAGAAGACGGGAAATTGAACATCCTGTCCAGACCCTCTATTACAACGCTTGACAACCAGACCGCTTATACTGAGAACGGCGAACGTGTTCCCTATGTGTCTGTCGACAAGGATGGGAATAGAGAGGTCAAGTTCGAGGATGTCGTTCTGAGGCTTGAGATCACACCGCATGTGATTGACGGGCAAAATATAAAAATGGGAATAAACGTGAAGAAAAATGAAGTGAACGAATCGAAATCGGTGGAGGGCAACCCTCGCATCTATAAAAAAGAGACGGATACGACACTGATCGTCAAGGATAGCGAAACAATTGTTATATCAGGGCTTTCGAAACAGAAGAACCAGGAGGCCGTCAGCGGCATCCCGGGAATGAAGGACATTCCCGTGTTGGGTTGGCTCTTCAAAAGCAATTATAAAGCGGAAGACATGGAGGAAGTCCTGATATTTATTACACCGCACGTTCTGAAAAGCGATGCGTCGCACTAGTTGATGAGAAAGTATCAAGAAAATGCACGTAATTGACGGGGAAGGCCTTCGCTTGTGTGATTTGATTTTGCAGGCGTTTTATGGAAATACCTGTCTTGTGCGGAATGCACTATGGAATATTTCAGGATTCTGAATCTTGTAAAAGAACCGTTTTCCAACTCTCCGGAGCCGGAATTTTTCTATGACTCTCCGCAGCACGTCTACTGTCTCCAGAATCTGGAGATGGCCGTTCGACTGCGCAGGGGGTTGAATGTCATCATCGGAGATGTGGGAACGGGAAAAACAACGCTCTGTCGCCGATTGATAAGCAACTTTGACGGTGATGAAACAATACGGACTCATCTTGTTCTTGATCCGTCATTTAATGATTCTCTGGAATTCCTGTCTGCTGTGTGCAAAATGCTCGGTGTTGCATTCGATTCCGGGCTGACGGAGACCGAATGGACGATGAAGGAGGCGATAAAGAATTATCTCTTCGAACAGGGTGTAAACCGCGAGCGGCTGACCGTTCTTGTCATTGATGAAGGACAAAAGATTCCCGATTTCTGCATCGAAATACTTCGGGAGTTTCTCAATTATGAAACAAATGACTACAAATTGCTGCAAATTATCATTTTTGCGCAGACGGAGTTCAATGCCACCCTGGAAAGTCGGAAGAACTTTGCCGATCGAATCAACTATTTCTATGAACTGGGACCACTGGATTTCGCAGACACAAAAGCGATGATCCGTTATCGGATTGAGAAGGCAAGTCAGTCGGGGATGAGCCCGATACGTTTTTCCTATCCGGCCATGAGGGCCATATACGGGGCAACGAAGGGATACCCGAGACGGGTTGTAACGTTATGCCATCAGATCATCCTGACGATGATCATACAGAACAGAACAAAGGTGACCAGGGCCCTCGTTCATGCATGCGTGCATCGAAAACTGCGGGAAGGGACACGAATCTTCCCGTGGAAGCCGGTGGCCGTTCTTACCGGATTGGTTTTTTTCGCAATCATTATCGTTACGAACATTAATAAAACAGCGACGGTAATTGTTCCGGATGTTCCTTATTCATTCGAGAAATCCGGTGATAATGCCGATACCTCTTTGAGGGCCGGCAGTGTGCAGGCTCAGGAGACCGCTGCGGCACTGCATTCTGTCGGCGGTGACGGTGGGACTGCGAGACATTACGAGAGCGAGGCATCCCATGCGGCACGGGATGAAACGCCCGTAGTAAATAAAATGCACGACATGAAGAAACCCCACACGACAGCCGCTGCGGTCGATGTGACTCCGTATTATCAGAGCAAAGAGGAAGTCACAGCGACACCGGGAGATGCGCACGGAGCCGATTCAGATGAAGAGAGTAGTGCTGTGCAGCGTCATGCCGGTTCTGTGAATGAAACAGGCGGGCCGGCGATGGACGTCAGAACCGGTACATACCCTTCGGCTTTAGGCGGGCTGGAAGTGGAAGACGGGTGGATTGTATCCCGAATGATTGCCCGTGTCAGGGGATTTTGCGAACCTGACTATCTTCAGCAGGTGCAAATCATGAACCCTCACATCGAGAACCTGGATCGGGTCGAGTCGGGTGACGTTGTCACCTTTCCCGCCGTTCCGGTTGATGAGGAGCCCTGGAAGCAGTGGTGCTGGATTCAGGTGGCGGAAAGGCCGACACTTGATGCGGCTCATCAAATAATGAATACATATCTCGGGAATTCCATTGTGGTGCGTCTGCTGCCATACTGGAACGCAACAAAAGGCTTTGTGTTTTCAGTGATAGTGAAAGAAGGCTTCAAAGACAGGGAATCCGCCTGGGAAGCCTTAAACGACCTGCCGCATATGACTGATGAGAGTCACGTTATTGAAACATGGGAAGATGGCAGTGTTTTCTTTTCACACTGTATGGTGGACGTGAGAGAGAGGTAATCTTGATACGAAGAAAAAGGCTGGGTGAGATCCTTATCGAAACAGGATTGTTGTTGGAGAGTCAACTGCAAAGCGCACTGGCCGGGCAGAAAAGAGCCGGTTTAAAGTTGGGGCAATATTTGATACAACAGGGCATTGTTCGGGAAGATCAGCTGATTGATGTTCTGAGCCGACAATTAAAAATCGATAAATACAGTCCTGAAAAATATCCCGCCGACCCCGAGATCATCGGAATGATTCCCATTGAAGTCTGTCAAAAGAACAAACTCATCCCCCTGAAACGGAGAATGAACCTTTTAACCGTTGCCATGGTTGATCCGCTCGACATAAACGCGCTTGATACTGTCGAGTTCATCGCCAACATGGAAGTTGAGCCGGTCGTCTGTTCGGAGCGGGAGATCAATCAACTGATCAGGTTGTCATTCGGGATGCATTCCGGGTTTATAGAAGAGATGGAGCGAGTCGAGAATGTCGAGATCAGCGTCGAGCCGGATGTCTCGGATAGGGAGAAAATGGAAGATATCCAGGTCAGTTCGCTTCATGACCAGGCAATAGAACCGCCCATTGTTCGGCTTGTAAACTCAATTATTACGCAAGCGGTGCGGGAAGGCGCGAGTGATATTCATATAAGTCCCGAAGCACACATGGTTCAACTCAGGTTCAGAATCGAT